>JBBADV010000012.1 GCA_041656295.1 Kiritimatiellales bacterium
AATAGATACCCCCGAGTAAACTCGGGGTTCTTTTTTTCATCACAGCTCCTCCCGGAGCTGACCTGAACGCCGCGAAACTTTGCGTTCGCGGCATTCAGGAGGCTCATTCATCCACGGCTAAAGCCGTGGTGTTCTGTCTTCGACCGCATAAAGTGGAAGAGGCTTCCAGCCTCTGGCCGGCGGCAAGATGCCGCTTCCACTTTTTTAAAACGGCAGCAGCGGTTTGAGCAGATCATCTTTGGCATAAACAATTTTATGTCCGATTTTCCGAAATGCCGCTTTGGTTTTATCGGTATAACTTGCGCGTCCAATCGTCACCGCCCTGCCGATACCGTAATTGTCGATCAGCGTTTGAATGACTATTGCCGCCGAATCGGGATGACTGAGCTGTTTCGCCTGCTCGCGCATACGTGCGAGCCGTGCCGGATCACTCAACAGCAGATCGACCTTATATGCCATAGTTGAAAGCTGATTGCATTTTACGGCGGCGCCGTTTTCTAACAGATAATCGCTATTGCGTTCTTCCTGTCCGGGAATCGGCTGATAAATAACCATCGGCAGTCCGCAGCTCATTGCTTCGGCTGTGGTGAGTCCGCCGGGTTTCCCGATGAACAGATCGGCGGCCTTCATCCAGTCGTGCATGCGGTTCGTGTAACCGAGCACAGTGAATTTCAGATGGTTGCAACCCGCCGGCAGGCTGGCGACTTCCTTTAGAACGGTTTTCTGCAGTTTTTCATTTTTGCCGCAAATAACAATTATCTGCGCCGGGTGTTTCACATCGCACATCACCTCTGCCATGCGCCCGGCGGAACTGACGCCAAGCGCGCCGCCAGAAATCAGAATCACCGGTTCACTGCCGGTCAATTCATATTCCCCGCGCAGTTTCACACGATCGCGTTCTTCAGCGAATACCGGGTCAATCGGAATGCCGGAAACAGTGATAATTTCCGGCGGGAAGCCGATGTTTTCAAGCTGAACTTTCGATTCCTCGTTCGCGACAAAGTAATGGTTGACGGTGCGCGACAGCCACATCGCGTGCGCATAATAGTCAGTGATGGTAATAGCCAGTTGCGTATCCACTTTATCGTGTTTAATCAGATGCGAAAGAATTTCCGCCGGCAGGAAGTGCGTGCAGATGGTGATGTCCGGCTGGAATTTTTTAATCTGCCGGATCAGCGGGCCGGTGTTCATGCGGTCGAGCATCAGTCGCATTTTTTCGGTTTTCCAGGGTTCATCCTGCGAATCGTAAAACCAGCCGAGCAGCACCGGCGCGCTTTTGACGAGATCAAGATAGAACTGGCCGTAAAACTGCCGGAACAGCTTATTCGTATATTTCAGTGCATCGATATTCAGCACGTCGCCGACTTCCGGATGTGCATGCGCCGCTTTTTCCAGCGCTTCCGCCGCACGAATGTGTCCGGTGCCGGCGCTCACTGAAAGAATCAAGATCCGGTGTTTTGACCCGTCGGCTTTTTTCATTAGATGATCTCCTGATAAACCCACTCGTGAATGATGCGGTCGGCCTCCGCATGTGCAGTGGCAAGAAACGCTTTAAAATCGTCAGCGTCTTTCCCTGTCGGATCGGGCACATCCAGATCTGAATCATCCTCGCCCTGCCAGCCGTATTCCATCAGCCGGAATGTCCTGGATCGCGCTTCGGGGAATTTTTTTAAAATATAATCTTTGTGTTCCTGCTCCATCACCAGCACCAGGCCGGCTGTGCGGAGCAGCCTGCCGTTAATTCTCTGCGCTGCGTGGTTGCGCAGACTGAAGCCGTTATTGCGTGCGATCAGCGCAACCACATCATTCGCGCGCGCTCCGTTAATCGCATGCGTACCGGCGGAAATAATTTTAATCCGCCGCTGTGCACCGGGGCGGTACTGAGTAAGAAAATGGCGCAGATAGCCGGCGAGATACGCACTGCGCGTCCGGTTCGCCGAACAGACAATCATCACCGTAAATTTCCGTCGGAAAAAACTCATGTGTGAATCATTGATAAAATCCGGCGGTGACGGAAGAAAAAAGTGGGAACGCAGACGCGACGTTCCCATTACACCCCGAATAACAGGAGAATTCCCATAGAGAAAACGAGGGAAACCGGATATTAAGAGTCGAAGTTTTCCTCCCAATCACGCGCAGATAAAAACAGATTTTTCTGTACTGCGCTCAAAAATTCGAAGAGCGGCTTTTAAAAAAAGCGACCACTGAGGAGAGTAGCAGCAGCTTGTCACAGATCAGCGGCGTAATTATCCAACCGGCGATAGCGGAACAGGCGCTGATTTTTCCACCGGCAGGTCAGGTTCAAGTTCCGGCTCCGGCAGTTCCTCCGGAGTACCTGTCGCCGGTTGTGCACCGCTTTCGTCCGCCGGAGCTTCCGGCACCGGAATTTCTGTTTTCTGTGCTGCACCGGAAATTCGCCGGAGTACAGTGTCCGGCACAAAACGGTAAAGTTCAAAAATAAAAATACTTTCGAACAGCACAACTGCCAGACAGCCGAAGACTGCCAGCATTGCCACCAGGTCAAACCGCTGTTTCGCTGTTTTTATTTTCATCACATACATTTTCACCGTTTCAGTTTGTTCTTTCAACCCTAAAGCTCTTCCGGCAGTATACTGCGTCCCTATATAATGAAAACGAAATAACAATGCTCAACGCCTGATTTCCGAATCCGGGATTCCGGTAGATTTGGATATTCTGGAATTAAAATTTTAAGAAGGAATTTTGTATGAAACCAAATGACTATCATGTCTCGATGGATGCGCTTGCCTCGCTGTGCAAACGGCGCGGATTTATTTTTCAGACCTCCGAAATTTACGGCGGTATCAACGGCTTCTGGGATTACGGCCCGCTCGGCGTTGAGCTGAAGCGCAACATCAAAGAGAGCTGGTGGAAATCCACTGTGCAGTCACGCGAGAATGTTATTGGACTCGACAGCGCTATTATTATGCACCCGCGCGTCTGGGAAGCGTCCGGTCACGTCGGCAACTTTAAAGACCCGATGGTTGACTGCCGCGAAACAAAAAACCGGTACCGCGCCGATCAACTGCTCGTATTCAAGCATAAATCCGATGCCGCCGCACTGATGTTTGCCTATCCGGAAGATGAGCAGCCGGCGGAAAAAAAAGTAAAAAAAATCGGCAAAGGAAATCCGGCGGAGTATGAGTCTGTTACACTCGAGTCTATTCCGCTTGACGCGTATGAACGTCTTGTCGGACCGGATACCGATAGGCCCGGTACGCTCACCGAACCGCGCGCGTTTAATCTCATGTTTAAAACCTATGTCGGCCCCATCGAGCAAAGTTCAAACATTGCGTGGCTGCGTCCCGAAACCGCGCAGGGAATTTTTGCTCAGTTCGGCAATGTGCTCGCCGTTTCACGTCAGAAAGTCCCGTTCGGCATCGCACAGATCGGCAAAGCCTTCCGCAACGAAATCAATCCGCGCAACTACACCTTCCGTTCACGCGAATTTGAGCAGATGGAACTCGAATTTTTCATCAAGCCCGGCTCCGACGCCGAATGGCATGAATACTGGGTTGCCGAGCGCCTGAAATGGTACGAACAGGTCGGACTGCCGGAAGGCCGCATGCATCTTGATGTTCATCCGCCGGAAAAACTTGCGCACTATGCCAGCGCCTGCACCGATATTATGTACGACTTCCCGTTCGGCACGCAGGAGCTCGAAGGGATCGCCGCGCGCGGAAACTTTGACCTCACGCAGCATCAGAACATCAGCGGTAAAACGCTTGAATATTTCGACGAAGAAACCAAAGAAAAATTCCTGCCGGCCGTTGTCGAACCGTCTGCCGGTGTCGATCGCATTGCACTTGCCCTGCTCTGCGAAGCCTACCGCGAAGAGTGGATCCCAAAAGACGGCGGCACCGTCCTCACCGCCGAACCCGGCAAACCGGCGCCGGAAGGTTACGAAGCCCGCACCGTCATGCGCTTTGCGCCGTGCATCGCACCGTATAAAGTTGCGGTATTCCCCCTGTTGAAAAACAAAGAGGAACTCGTCGGCAAAGCGCGCGGACTGTTCGAAAAGCTCAACGACCGCTGGAACTGCTTCTATGACCACGCCGGTGCTATCGGGCGCCGTTACCGCCGGCAGGATGAAATCGGTACGCCGTGCGGCGTTACCGTTGACTTCCAGACGCTCGAAGACAACACTGTTACACTGCGCGACCGTGACACGATGGAACAGATCCGCGTCTCCATTGATGAACTCGAATCCATTATCACACAACGAGTAAAATTCTAGAAAATAATGAAACATGATCTTTCCAGCGATGAACTGAAATCCCTCGCGCGCGCCGCATCAAAGCGCGCAGTCGAGCGCGCGCGCGCGATGAAAATTTCCTATACTGTGCAGGAGGGGAAAAGAATTGTGCAGCATCAGCCGGACGGGAAAAAGAAAATTATCGGTCAGCTGAAAAAAGCTTTTGTTAAACCATCACAAAAATCCTACCGGATCCCGCCGCAATGAACCGTTTAAGAATTTTTGCCGGACCGAACGGGTCAGGAAAGTCCTCCTTATACATGAAAGTAAAAGAGGAGTGCTCATGCGGGCTTTACCTTAATCCGGATAAACTGCAGCTGCGCATCAGCAATACCAACCTGCTCGATTTGAATCACTTTGGCATCTTCGTCCGGCAGTCGGATTGGGATACTTTTTACAAAGCGCATAAGTTGCACCGGAAAGCACCATTGCTGAAAACCAGCTACGTTGAAAACAACATTCTGGTAGTGAAAGGGTATCCGGCCTCCTATGACGCCGCCATTCTCACTGATTTTCTCCGGTCACAACTGATAAAAACCGGCCGGACATTCTCCTTTGAAACTGTCTTTTCCCATCCGTCTAAACTGGACTTTATGCGTCAGGCCAACCAGAACGGTTATCACTGCTATCTTTACTTTGCCGCCATCAGCTCGCAGGAGATCTGTATTGAGCGGGTGCGGCAGCGGGTAATTGAAGGCGGACACGATGTGCTGGTAAAAAAAATCCGGAAACGCTACGAACAGTCATTGGAAAACCTGTTTGAAGCCATCCAGCTTTCATACCGTGCTTATCTGTTTGATAATTCACAGCAAATGAAGCTCGTCGCTGAAATGCTGCCCGACCGGACACTAAAGCTCATCGGCGAAACATCGCCGGTCTGGCTGGAACAGTATGTTCTGAAGAAACTTCCTGATGCGTAGCCGGATATCTCTCATCCGGCCTTTTATTCTACCCCGCCGGATATAGAAATTTTTACCGGCGTAGCGTGCTGTAAATTATATGAAACCGGGCAGCGTTTATCCGCCAGGCGCAGCAGCTCTTCTTTTTGTTCCAGTGTCATGTCGCCGTCAATGTCAGCCATGATAAAAATTCCTTTAAATCCCACCGGATCATCACTCGGCTTACCGAGCAGCGCATTCAAATTGACGTCACCGGAAATCGTGATTTTCATGCCACGCAGCGGCAGTTGTTTCTGCATTGCAATAATCCGGGCTACGGTTGCAAGGCACCCGGCATGCGCGGCGAAAAGATAGTCAAGCGGCGTCGGCCCGGCATTTGTCCCGCCGGCATTCACCGGCTGGTCGATAACAATTTTATGACCGTTCGCATCGCCTTCAATTTTAAATTTTTCATCCATGACAAATTCAAGGGTCAACTTTTTTTCTGACATAATATCCTCCTGTTTTTAGGAATATAAAAGATGGACACAGAATATTGCAACTGATGAATGTATTTTTCTCGAGATCCCCCGTGAGCTCATCATTTACAAAATTGACGCCAAACATTAAGAGCGTTCTGCCATTGTTCGCGGTTCTGCGGTTTAAACGTACGGGCTTCGCTGGCAAAAGAATTGCGGATCACTGTGCGGCCTTCGGCGAGCGTTTTTATGTCACCCATTGCTAGCATTTGCATGATAATATTGCCGATAGCAGTGGCCTCGACCGGTCCGGAAATAACAGTGCGGCCGGTGGCATTGGCGGCAAATTGATTGAGTGCAAAGTTTTTTGAACCGCCGCCGACAATGCGCAGTGTGTTGAGTTTTTGTCCGCTGAGTTTTTCGAGCGCGTCATACGTGTCGGCATAAAGCAGTGCAAGTCCTTCATACGCGGCGCGAATAATTTCACCGTGACTTTCCGGCGATTTTTGTCCGGTACGCACACAGTAATCCCGCATCCGTTTTACCATGTCGCCGGGCGGCAGGAAAATATCGTCACCGGGATTAATGAAGAACTGCAGCGGCACAGCGGTGCCGGCAAGATCGTCCATATCTTTCCATGCATAGGAATGCCCCTGCTCCGCCCAGACGCGCCGGAGTTCCTGAATAATCCAGAGGCCGGAAAGATTTTTTAGGAAGCGAATGGTGTCGCATACGCCAACTTCATTGGTAAAGTTTTCGGCGAGCGTTTCAGTATTAATTACCGGCGCTGTTAATTCAGTGCCGAGCAGCGACCATGTGCCGGAACTTAAAAACGCGCACTGTTCGCCTTCCGTTACCGGCACGGCGGCAAACGCGCTGGCAGTATCATGGCTGCCGACGTTTACGACCGGCGTTCCGTTATATTCACCGAGCACCGTGCCGGCATCGGCAAACGGCGCAAAAAAATCAGTGCGGATATTTAATTTTTTGAGCAGGTCAATCGCCCAGTCTTTAGTCACCGGATTATAAAATTGTGATGTGCTGGCGAAGGTGCGGTTGGCGGCCATTTTACCGGTGAGCCAGTAGTTCAGCAGATCGGGCAAAAACAGAAGTTTATCAGCGGTGAGATATTGAACATCATCAGCCTGCGCGAGCGCGTAAAGCTGATAGAGCGTGTTGAGCTGCATAAACTGGATGCCGCTGGCGTTGAACACATTTTCTTTGCCGACGGCATCAAATACTTTTTGCAGCATGCCATCAGTACGTGAGTCGCGATAGTGCACCGGATTGCCGAGTAATTTTCCCTGTGAATCAATCAATCCGAAATCAACACCCCAGGTATCCGCTGCGATGGAAACAATTTTGTCGCCGGAATCTTTACGCGCTGCCGCAATGCCTTCCTGGATGTTGCGAAAGAGATGTATAAGATCCCAGTAGAGCGTGCCGTTGATTTCCGTCGGACCGTTCCAAAAGCGGTTGGTCTCTTTCAGCGTCAGTTTTTCGCCATCGAATGTCCCAAGAATTGTGCGGCCGCTCGACGCGCCGAGATCTACAGCGACAAAATTTCTGCTCATAGCTGCTCCCAAAATTTAAACCCTCTAACAGGTTTTCTTATACCTGCTGCTGCCGGTACGACTCAACCTCCCAGTGCTCAATAAATTCGCGTGCAGCATCCGTCATATATTCAATGCCGCCGAACGCCGCCGCGAGTTTGATCACCAGTGCGCCGTCCTGCGCGAGTTCCAAAGCAAGAGCGGCATTTTTCTGCGATGTGCCAATTCCATAAATGCGCGAACCGGCGACAATAATTTTCGGCGCATACCCGCGCACAGTTTTATACTGTGCAGTATGTTCCGGCGTCAGTTCACCGGTGAACGGAAACGCGCGCGCGTACACCAGATGATCCGGCGAAACCGGCCCCGGCGCAACCGTAAACAGGCCGGACGACGTACTGTATGCGGCGTCATCGCCCAACAGTGCTTTAATCTGTTTTTCTGTTTCCGGCGCTGCCGGTGTATCCGCAATGTCCAGCGTTTGTGAAATGCCGGCACGCCGGTATTCGCCGGCGAGTACGTCCATGATATGCCGATACAATGCGCGGATTTCTTCCGGTGTTTCACCGGCAATAAATACGCCGTGATTTTTTAACATGAGCAGCGCCGGTTCTCTGCCGTGCGCCGCCTCGTAATCTTTAATCCGCCGGCGGACTTCCATACAGAGCGTATAGCCCGGATCGACGTATTCCATCCACAGCGCATCAGGAAAAAGTTTTTTGCACGCGGCCTCGCCGTTTTTCGCACACGTCATGCCGTTCACTGCTGCCGGATGTGTATGCACCACAAATTTTGCAGTGAACACGTTATGCAGCGGTGCTTCCACTGAAGGGCGTCCGGCGCCGTTTTCAACCGCCGCCGCCATCATATTTTTCACGAGCTCTTCGCGTGCAGCAGAATCCGGAGGCGTGTCGACCGTGTAGAGCCCGTCAATTTTGGCACGGTTCATCTGAACGAATGCTGCTTCGGTTAATCCGCCAAGCGTTGTGCCGGACGGTTTCACCCACAGCGTGGTTGCATTTTTTACCGATGTATTGCCGCCGCCGCCTTTAACATAATCCACGCTGCCGAATTCGTGAGACAGTTCTGTAATTGTTTTTAAATCGTTCATCATTTTATTTTCATTTGCTGCTGAAAAATCTCCGTTCAATCGGCAATTGTAAATCAGCAATCGTAAATGCCCTTAGCCCATATGAAACACTTCGCGCAGTGTAACACAAACCGGCTCATTATCCGGATGAACTTCCATCAAATTCGCCATATAATCCCACCACTTACGAACCAGCGGATCATTTTTCAGACTGCCGTCCGTATAGTCATCTGTCAGTTTGCGAAATGCAAACAGACACAGTGTTTCCTCATCAAAATAAATTGAATAATCAAAAATTCCGGCAGCAGATGCACTTTGGAAAGTTCCGGCCAGATTTCGTCATGCCGCTTTTTATACTCTTCAACTGTGCCTGGTTTCAGTTTCATTCTGAATGCACTGCGAATCATAAAAACTCCATTTTTGTCAAAAGTCTGAAAGTCAAAGGTCAAAAATCCTCTGACTTTCAGACATTAGACGTTTAGACCTTAGACGCGTTCAGAAAGAACGTCAGCTTCATATTTTTCCATATCAGCGATCCAGTCAGATCCCACCGGTACGCCGGCTTTTTCACACAGCATATCCCATACGGCAGCAAACGGCATCGATTTAAATTCTTCCATCAAGGCCAGCCGCTGCGCATTTTTCCTGGCGGCTTCATAATTTTTAAGCTGTTTTGTCGGATCAAGCATCGCATACAGGATCGCTTTGCGCGCCGCACGCGTACCGATGACGTAAGCACCGATGCGGTTAATAGACGCATCGAAAAAGTCAAGCGCGAGAATTACGCGATCCCACGCGTTGCCGCGCTGAATTTCGAGAAACACATTTTTCAGATCATCGTTAAAAATTACAACGTGATCAGAATCCCACCGGATCGGCCGGCTGACGTGCAGCAGAATCTGATCCATGAATTGCAGGTGGCTTGAAAGTTTATCGTGAATCGTTTCCGTCGGGTGGAAATGTCCCATGTCCATTGTCAAACCCATGCCGCGATTGATTGCGTAATCAGAACAGAATTCAGCAGACGCAACCACATATTCTTCGGAGCCGATGCCGAACAGCTTGCTTTCGATAAAATCGACGCATTGTGTGCGGTCAATCGATTTGTCCGCCATGATTTCATCGTATGCCGCAATCATCCGCCGGCGCGGTGCCCAGCGATCCGCGGGGAAATCTTTGGCGCCGTCCGGCGTCCACCAATTGACATAACACGGCGAGCCCTGATTCTCTGCCATTGCCTGTGCAATCTTGCGCGTCGCTTTACCGTGCCGGATCCAGAATGCGCGAATATCATCATTTTGATTTGATAACGTAAACCCGTCTTCCGCTTTCGGATGAGCAAAAAACGTCGGATTAAAATCAAGGCAGATATTTTTTTCTTTTGCCCAGTCCATCCACTGCCGGAAACATTCCGGAGTCATCTGATCGCGATCAACAAATTGATCTGTTTCAGAATAGCACGCATGCACGTTCACGCGTTGTGCACCGGGAATCAGCGCCATCGCTTTTTCAATATCTGCGCGCGCTTCCTTGCCGTTACGGGCACGACCCGGATAATTGCCAGTGGTCATAATGCCGCCGCCGGAAAGTCCGTCCGGCTTCGTTTCAAAACCGGTGATATCATCACTTTGCCAGCAGTGCAGAGAAATCGGCAGCTTCAATGCCGCATCGATTACCGCATCCGTATCAATCCCGAATTGAGCATAACGCTCCTCCGCAAGCTTATACACTTTTTCTATATGTTTCATTTACTCCTCCTGTTCATTTCCAAAACAGTACAAATATAATAAATCAGAAATTCCGGCACCTTAAACGCGAAGATGGAAGCTAGCATAATCACGCCAAAGAAAGCAATATTTTGGAGAGCCGTTTATCCGTTTATACCTGCGCAATCCGTAGTCAATTTTTACATTCCTGTAAATCCTGTAAAAAATTAAGCAGGAATCGGTGTATGCGCCGTAATGAAAAATGTGATTGCCGGAATCTGTGCGTTCACGCACGATCGCGTTATGCTGAAAAAATTACAACAACGCGATTATTTTAAAGACGCAATGCTGCCATTGCAGATGCATATCCGCGATCCGCAGCCGGAATTTCCGCTGCACACGTACGGCTTTGATGAGCTGGTTATCATTTTTCGCGGAACGGCGATTCATGAAGTAAACGGACAGTAACTATTTTTCGCGTCAGTTCCGCAAAATCACCGGTGGAACACCGCTGCGTTATCGCCGGAAAAACGAGATATTGTATTTAGAAGCGATGAAATCCCCCGCGGCAGGCCATGAGAGATATCCGGTGCCGGGGTTCGATAAACATTTTATACATGCAATTGATTCGCCGCGCGTTTCCGGTATTATTTTGAGCATACACTTAAACCGCGATTCCGGAGACACATCATGATTGTAGATCGCATTGAAAATTTTGCCGACTACCCGTACGGCGACGCGTGGAACAAGGCGTTTGAATTTCTAAAAACATTGACGCCGGAAACTGAAACCAGACGCTATGAGCTGCTGGGTGATGACCTTTACGTGATGGTGGACAGCTATGAAACAAAAGCGCGCTCCGCCGCAAAACTGGAAACGCATGCAAAATATATCGATATTCAATTCATGATCGACAAAGAAGAAGTCCATGAGATACATTCGGCGCTCACCCTTTCAGCGCAAACGCCGTATGACCCAGAAAAAGACGTGTCGTTTTTCTATCTGCCGGAATTTTCTTCATCGCTCATCACACTGCGCACCGGAGAATTCGCTGTCTATTTTCCGCAAGACGCGCACATGCCCTGCCTCATGTCCGGTGATACACCGCAACGTATCAAAAAAGCCGTTGTGAAAATCAAAACAGAACTGATGCACACCGGATTCCGGCTGAAACATTAAATGCAGGAAGCAACCGATCTTTAGACCTTCGCCCAGAATTAAGCGGAGAGAAGGTTGTCGACCATTTTCCCGCCCTGCAAATTATTCGCCTGCTATCAATGCTGCAACGCGCGCGGCGAACTGCACCGGATTTTCAACTTTCGAACCTTCGGCGACATACGCGAGATCGCGCAGCAGTTCGATGTTTTCAACGATTTTCGGATTCTCTTTATCTTCTTCGTACATCGTCTGTACCGCTTTTACCGCCGGATGGTTCGGATTCAGCTCAAGCACGCGGTTCTGTTCCGGTACCGGCTGTCCCATGCGGCGCATCATCGCTTCAATGTGCGGACTCATGCTGTATTCATCTCCCACCAGCACTGCCGGACTCTCTTTCAGGCGTGCCGATAGTTTTACTTCGCTGATACCGCTCAGTTTTTCTTTCGCGAATTCGAGAAAATTCTTAAATTTTTTCTTTTCAGTTTTCAGCTCCTTTTCATTGCCGGCCTCGCCTTTATTCGCCGCTTTGAATTTTTTGCCCTTATATTCACCGAGCGGCGGAATTACAAATTCGTCGATCGGATCGAGCATAAACAGAACTTCCCATTCTTTCGCTTTATAGCTTTCAATGAACGGGGAGTTTTCAGCAAGCGCACGGCGTTCGGCGGCGAGATAAATAATTTCGTTCTGCTCCGTGTTCATACTCTCAACATAATCGGCAAACGAACGCATTTCGCCGGCAGCGGCAGCGGTGGATTCAAACAGCAGCAGGTCGGCAATTTTTTCGCGATTTTCATAATCGCTCTGCAGTCCCTCTTTCAGCATTGCACCGAATTCGGCAAAAAACGCCAGATATTTTTTATAATCCCTCAATTTCAGCTCACCGAGCGTCTTCAGAATGCGCGACGTCAGATTTTTCCTGATTTTATCCAGTTGCGGGTTTTCCTGTAGAATTTCACGCGATACATTCAGCGGCAGATCCGACGCGTCCACCACACCTTTCACAAAACGCAGATACGCCGGCAGCAGATTATCGAATTCGTTACTGATGAAAACGCGCTGAATATACAGATTCAAATGCGCTTTGTACTCATTCGTCATCAGCATATCGAACGGCTTTTTCTCCGGAATAAACAGCAGCGCACGGAATTCGATCGCGCCCTCCGCATTATAGTGAATCACCTCGGCCGGGTCACTGAAGTCGTGTGAAATCAGCTTATAGAATTCGGTGTACTCGTCCGGCGTAATTTCATCTTTCGCACGCAGCCAGATTGCTTTCTGCGAATTCACCGTTTCGTCGCCGAGCTTCACCGGATATTCGACAAAATCCGAAAACTTTTTCACCAGCGCACGCAGCCGGTACTCTTCCAGAAACTCCGCCGCATCCTCTTTCAGATACAGTGTAATATCTGTTCCACGCGCCTCACGCACCCCCTCTGAAATCGTAAATGTACCGGTGCCTTCAGACTCCCAGCGCACCGCCGGTTTGTCGTGCATTTTTGACTCCACCGTCACACGATCCGCTACCATAAACGATGAATAAAAGCCGACACCGAACTGACCAATCAGGTCGGGATGGTCTTTCACACCCTCTTCCCTCAACTTCGCCAGAAATGTTTTCGTGCCGGAGTGTGCAATCGTACCGAGACTCTGGACTACCGCCGCTTCATCCATGCCGATCCCGTTATCGGAAACCGTCAGCGTCTTTGCCTCCTTGTCAATCTTCAGCTGCACGCCCCAGTCGCTATCGCCATCCAGCAGCGATGTATTCTTCAACGACTCAAACCGGATTTTATCAATCGCATCCACCGCGTTACTGATCAGTTCGCGCAGAAATATTTCACGGTGCGAATAGAGTGAGTGCGTAATCAGGTGCAGCAGTTGCGACAGTTCTGTTTTAAACTCCATCTGTTTTTCAGCCATGACAATTCCTCCAGTTAAAATTCAGCCGGACAGGATAGGAATTTTCCGGCGGCGGGAAAGCAAAATTTTATCGTGAGCGTGCCGGCCTGCCCTGCGCAGACAGGAATGTCTGCGCCACCGATGCAAACATCATTTACCGGCAGACAAACGGTCGGCTTCTTCCAGCCAGCGGCTTTCGAGAGCAGCGAGTTTCTGGATGACGGCGGCAAGTTCAATATTGAGCGCGGTGTAATCGGCAAGCGGATCGCCGGCGGAAAGTTTTTTGAATAACAACTGCTGCTCGGCGTGCAACTTCTCCATTTCAGCATCCATTATCCGCAGTCCTTTCTGTGCCTCGCGCTCCTGTGCGCGCTGCACGCGCGATTCCCTGCCTTTGGCAGGAAGCACGGAGGTATCAGTTGCCGGTTTCCGGTTCACAGGCCCGGAACTGCTTGATTTTGAATTTCCGCTTTCAAGTTTCTCTAAATAATAGTCGTATCCGCCGGCATAACCGGTAACGCCGGCAGGTGTCATGGCAATAATCCGTTCGGCCGTGTTGCGCACAAAGGTGACATCGTGACTGACAAGACACACGGTACCGGAATAGTCACGGACAGCTTTTTCGAGCGCTTCGCGTCCGTGAATGTCGAGATTGCTGGTCGGTTCATCGAGCAGCAGAAAATTGGGCGGATTGATAAAGATACGCGCAAAAGCGAGCCGGATTTTTTCACCGCCGCTCAGCACCCCGGCCGGCTTGGTCACCGCGTCGCCTGAAAACCCGAAGGATCCAAGCAGGCCGCGCACGTCACGCTCCGGAACCGCCGGATTGGCTTCGCGTACGATATTCAGCAGCGATTTTTCTGCCGGCATGGTTTCTGCAAAATCCTGCGACTGATAACCGATAACCACGTTGTGCCCGAGTCTCCGCACGCCTTCCTGCACCGGCAGTGTTCCGGCGAGGAGGCGCAGCAGTGTGGTTTTTCCCATGCCGTTGAAGCCGACCAGCGCAACTTTTTCGCCGGCATTAATTTCGAGGGTTACGCCGGAAAAAACCCGGCACCGGCCGTCATAGGAAAACCCGGCGTTTTCAAGTGCAATAATATGTGCGCCGCAACGCGGCGGCGGCGGAATCCGCAGTTTAGAAAGATCCGGCGCTGCCGCCGGCGCTTTAACAGCCTCGAGTTTTTCGAGCATTTTTATACGGCTCTGTACCTGTGCCGCTTTGGTCGCTTTGGCGCGAAACCGGTTGATAAAACGTTCGAGATGTTCTTTCTGCTCCTGATAATTCCGGTACGCCGTCTCCTGCTGTTCACGGCGCTGCCCGCGCTCTTTACGGTAATAAGCATAACCGCCGGAATATTTAGTTGCATTGCCGCCGGCAATTTCGAGCGTGCGGTCGGTAAGCGACTCGAGCAGATAGCGGTCGTGCGAAATCAGCAGCATCGTGCCTTCGAATGAGCGCAGAAAACGCTGCAGCCATTCAACGGCCGGCAGATCGAGATAGTTCGACGGCTCGTCGAGCAGCAGAATGTCCGGGCGTGCGCTGAGTGTGCGTACCAGTTCGGCGCGCATCTGCCATCCGCCGCTGAATGAACGGAACGGACGATCAAACTCGCTCTCTTTAAAGCCGACCCCGCTGAGCGCGGCTTCGGCGCGTGCTTTAATGTCATACCCGCCGAGATGCTCAAACTCGTACTGCAGATCGCCGATCCGGCGCAGTGCAATCTCTTTTTCATGCTCCGCAACGGCGGATAAATTATGTTCGAGCCGGTGAACTTCAGCGGCGATCGTTTTCAGCTCCGGAATCGCATCGACGGCATACTCCAGCAGCGAACCCTCCTGCGCGTATGCGTGCAGCTGCTGATGTAAATGGCCGGGCCGTATATTTTTCGGCAGGCTCACCTCGCCGGCATCCGGCGACAGTTCGCCGGTAATCAAGGCAAACAGGGTGCTTTTACCTGCGCCGTTCGGTCCGACCACGCCGACGCGCTCGCCGGAATGGATGCAGAACGAAACGCCGGAAAGCACCTCCTGTGTACCGAAGCGCTTGGTGACATTTTGAAAATCGATCATGAAGCCGGGGAATGTACCGGTTCCTACAGAGTTTGGAAACCTAAACCACTAACAGGTGCAAATGAGCGCGAATATCATGGCGTGCGTGTTCGGAACAAGGCAGGCGGGATGCCTGCGGTACGTACCGCCGCCGTCCCGGCGGCCTTGCCGGATCAGGTGGAACGCGACCGCCTGCCCTGAATTTATCGAAAGGTCGGGTACATTTTTTTCCTGTGACGGACAAATAAGCGTGCGCGACGCACCCGCTCCACCTTTGCGGGAAAAATCTTTCCAAAGTCTGGAAGCCTGTTACACTGTTTCCCGTTCCGGCAACCATGTCGGAAATGAAATAAGGAATGCTAGTCGTCAGAGAGATTGTGTAAGCCGTTGATAACCAAGCGACCCGATGCTATTTTTTGTAATTCAATATTCCGGTCTTCACAAATTCAGTGACGGGTAATATTATGTTGGGATAAGGAAATCAAAATGGATACTCTAGTGGTAGAAAACCCCAAGCTTGAAATTTCCGGTGATATTTTACGCATACTTAATAAAGCAGATGTCCGTGAGGTAAAAATTTCCGAGATTACCCATTTAGGATGGCAAGCTGTCGAGGTAAAGTACAGCATGGGCGGAAACACACACGAAGCCAATATCGCCTTAGTAACTGAAGCAATGCTAAAAGAAAATCAGATCCTATCACTTTACTGGTTCCCTCGTATGTTTGGTCGTTTTTACAATACGTCAGAAAAAATAAGCACCCCCAGACAATTTTATATCAATCTGTGCGAGATGACTTGGGACAAACGTTACACACAACGAAAAAATGAATTAGATTCCATCGGCTATTTTGAGTATTTCGGAACGAAATTTTATTCTGACGGGCGTGTTTCGTTCCATGACGGAAGCACTATAAATTTAATGGATATGCAATTTTCACGAATGGGACACCATCTAATGGCCAATAAAAAACCATCGGAAGGGTTCTTGAGTAAAATAAAATCACGATTTAATGGCTATGGAATAGTTGATATGCAAATGGACACAGATGCCATGCGTCAATTGATAATTGATATTATCAATTTCGATTTCTTTACAATTTGGGGCCAAGGCTTTCTTCAAAGCAAGCCAACAAAAAAATAATCCCAATAATCGCATTCACTCTATCGCCGCCTCGGCGGCTCAGAGTGACGCTTAACGTTCGGCTCCGGAAGATGGACGAGAAACCGATAAAGTCGAAGTACAAAGCCCTTCATAGCGCTGTGCACACCTCAAATCTCGACTTCACCAGAAAGACGGCAGTGCCGGATATCCCGACGACCAGATGGCGGGAGTGGCTGTTTGAGTCCCGGGATATCCCCGCATGGTCTGACGAGGTTGGATGCTCTCTGTCGCACATCCGGTCACTGACCATGACTATGGATTTTGAACTCGGATCGGTTCGCATATTCAGAGGCAAACACTCTTCCGAGAAACGGATTACCGCAAGTGTCGAAACGCTCTTGACCAATGATCGGGGCAAGCTCGCCGAACCTCAAGGCTGACGTTACACAAAAAACTTCAATACCTCGTCGTGAATGGCAGCATGGTTTTCGGGAATAAACTGCAAAGCATGAATGCCGGCGACGCGGGCGGCGGCGATATTTTCGGGACGGTCGTCGATGAAGAAACATTGCCCGCCGGAAACGCCGAGCTGTGCGAGTACCTGCTGATAAATTTCCGGCTCCGGCTTGCGCGTTCCCATTTGATAGGAGAGAAACAGTCCCGTTGCGCTGTCGAAAAATTCCGGCCAGTTCCGCTCGATGGCGGAGACATGATATTCGGCGATGTTGCTGAGGGTGTAAACCGGCAGACCGCGCGCAATGGCATCCAGAAACAGCTGCCGGCCGGCACGGTTAAGCGTGAAAATATCGCGCCAGATATCGACCAGTGTTTCGACCGTCCACGATATTCCGTATGTCCGGTTTAAATAATCAATATAACATTGATCGCTGATCTCGCCGCGCTCAACCGCATCGTATTGCTCAACGTCGTGTATCGACGGTTTTTCCGCCGGAAACCCGCCGGCGCGCATCCGCGCGTGAAATTGCTCCAGATCAAAATCAACCAGCACATTTCCAATGTCGAATAGAAAAACGTTTTTCATAAGCGACCGAGTAGAAACAATATTCCAGCGAAAAGAAAGCTCATTTACAGCTGTTTTTAGCTTTTGCAGAAAAATTCTTCCGGTAAAATATGAGCATGATTAAAAAGGTCATACAGCGGCAGCGTTTGCATGATGCTTCTGCAAAAAAGGATTCCGAATACTGGAAAAGCTGCACGCCGGAAGAGCGAATTGCAGCGGTTGAGTTGCTTCGAAAGGCATGGCATGGAACTTCAGTCAGACTTCAAAGAACTGCTCGGATTACTCAACGCCCACGGAGTTGAATATTTGATTGTCGGCGGATATGCATTGGCCTTTCACGGCGCGCCGCGATTTACCGGCGATCTTGATATCTTTATAAAAACATCTCCGGTGAATGCCGGAAAAGTTCACGCTGCACTGAATGAATTCGGGTTCGATTCCGTCGGATTAAAGCCGGAAGATTTTGCTGCCGCCGATCAGGTGATTCAGCTTGGCGTTCCGCCGGTACGCATTGATTTTGTCACTTCAATTGACGGTGTGAAATGGGAAGATGCGTGGACGGGGCGGGTTCCCGGCACATACGCCGGCGTACCGGTTCAGTTTCTTGGACGCACCGAATTCCTGCAGAATAAAAAAGTATCAGGCAGACTCAAAGATCTCGCCGATATTGAAGCACTCGGTGAAGAATAGTTAGATTTTTTGCGGTTCTTCTTTCATCCGCGCAATATTCCATTAATCCTTTATTCCAATATTTCAGAAAGAGAGCTTTATGTTGAAACGCGACGATACGGTTTTAATTTTTATTGATGTGCAGGGAAAACTGGCGGAGCTGACAGATCATTCCGGTGCGCTGTTTAACAATCTGCGCCGGCTGCTGGCAGGGATGCGGGCACTGGATATCCCGGTGATTTTTACAGAGCAGCTGCCGGATAAACTCGGCGCAACGCGTGCAGAGTTTCAGGAATTTATTTCCATACCGCCGGTTGTAAAAAGCTCATTCAGCTGTTGCGGCGAACCGGAGTTTGTAAAAGCGCTCACTGCGCTGAAGCGGAATCAGGTGATCCTCTGCGGCATTGAAGCGCATATTTGTGTTTACCAAACCGCGCGGGAACTGCTGAATGAAGGATTCGCAGTGCAGGTTGTAACCGACGCCGTTTCGTCACGCGATCCGGCGAATAAAGCGCTTGCCCTGCGCCGGCTCGAAATGGAAGGTGCGGCGTTAACCGGCGTCGAAATGCTGCTCTACGAACTGCTCGGCAGCGCGAAAGCGCCGGAATTTAAAATCATTCTTCAAATTGTGAAATGAAACAGGGCCGAAAGCCGAAGGTCTTAAAGTTGCATGTCAATCAACTGACTTTTGACTTTCAGACTTTCTACCTTTGACTGCAAAATGTTCTTATGTTCTATCTTCTAATCGTTTCTCTGATCTGGGCATTTTCGTTCGGACTGATCAAAGACGGACTCGCGGGAATTCCGGCGGCAGTTGTAGCGCTGACGCGGCTGTCGATTGCGCTGTTTATTTTTCTGCCGTTTTTACGTGCGCGCACGCTGAAAGTCAGCGCAAGCATCAAACTGATGATAACCGGCGCGGTGCAATACGGATTTATGTACGTCGCTTATATCCATGCGTTCAATTATCTGCAGGCGTATGAAATTGCACTGTTTACGGTCTTCACACCGCTGTACGTCACGCTGCTGAACGACGCATTTAAAAAACAATTCTGCATCCGCACGCTCACGGCAGTACTGCTGGCAATTACCGGCGGCGCAATAATTGAATACCGGCAGCTGTCGTCGCCGGAACTGTGGCGCGGTTTTGCTTTCATGCAGGTGTCTAATTTCTGCTTTGCATTCGGTCAGATCTTTTACCGGCGCACAATGGAGCGGCTTATTGTCCCGCACTCCGATCTGCAGGTGTTCGCCCTGCTCTATTGCGGCGCCGTATTTGCTACCGTGCTCACTGCTGCCGGAATTGAGTGGAGCACGATTTCAATTACACCGCAGCAAATCCGGGTTCTGCTTTATCTCGGCGCAATTGCATCCGGCTTTGGCTTCTTTCTCTGGAATATCGGCGCACGACGCGTGCGCGCCGGCACACTTGCCATTTTCAATAATCTGAAAATCCCGTTCGGCATCCTTGTATCCATTTTCTTTTTCGGGGAAGCCGCCGACTGGCCGCGCCTGCTTGCCGGCGGTGCGCTGATGGGATTTGCGCTCATAATAAACTGCCGGAAAAACTGATAAATAAATTACGCCGGCGGTTTGACTTGTGGAGGTTGAATACGGTATATGAGTTTCGTATTTACGGGTATGTAAACGAAAGGAGTTACCCGATGAAAGTCAAAATGTTCGGTCTGTTTTCTTTGTTTGTATCTGTTCTTGTGCTGTGCAGCTGCGTGCCGGTAACGCTGGAAACGGTTCCGGACGGTGCAGAAATTTATGACGACAACGGAGTGTTTGTCGGCGCTGCGCCGCAGGACATTGCAATTTTTACTAGCTCAAAAGATTTTGTGCTCAAACGCGAAAATTATGCGGACACTCCGGTAACCGTCGATTCAATGGCTGCCCGAACGGTTCAGTTCAAAATGAAATACGAACCGATTATGGTCACGTCCGAACCGTCCGGCGCAAAAATTTCATGTGATTCTCTCTCTTATGGAAAAACTCCGAACAAAATTATGCCGAAGAATACAGACCGTATATTCACGTTTAAGGCTGACGGCTACTATGATAAAGAAGTTGTTATCGGAGCGGATTCACCGCACCCGCTGCACGTTGTTATGCAGAAGCTCCCGATTCTTGCAATCACCTCTGCCGGTGCCGATATTTTTGAAAACGGCGCCAAAATCGGCACCGGAGCCATCTCGGTGGAAATCGACAAAACCCGCACCTTCGAATTTCGTAAAGCCGGATTTTTCTCCGAAACCCGCACGGTCAGTGCCGTTCCGCCGTATCAGTTGAACGTCGATCTTAAGGCATTTCCAATGATCACGGTAGACTCCGTTCCGCCGGCTGCCAAAATTTTCCGCGACGGAACTCAGACCGGCACCGCACCAATGCAATTCACGGTTGATAAAGAGATCACCGTCGAGCTTCGCGCCGACCGCTATTACCCGCAAACTGTCACTCTGACGCCGGCATCCACCGCAAAAACCGTCGTCACCCTGAACCCAATGCCGTATGCCACCGTCAACGCCGTACTGGCGGATGCACAGGTATTTGTCGACGGCAAATCGCTCGGCACCGCACCGGTTGAAATTCTCACTGAAAAAGCTGTCACCGTGGAAATTCGTAAAGACGGCTTCATCAGCAAAACCGCTACCGTTCCGGCGGGCGGAAAATCCATCAGCGTAACGCTCGAACCGGAACCGAAAATTAAAGAACCGGCGGTGGAACCCGTAACTGCACCGGCGGCACCGGCTGGCAGTGATAGCGGTGACCTTGCCCGGATTCCGGCAGAAGAGGACGGCGCTATGGTGGAAGCCGCCGGGGGAATGAGTAAAGGCATGCTGTGGGGGATTATCGGTGGAGCAACAGCTCTGCTCGCAATCATTATTGCTGCCGCCGCGAAAAAGAAAAAATAATCCCGCTGTTCAGAATTGCGGCGATACGCTCACGCGTTATCGCCGCTTTTTTTTAAGGCGGCGACGAAACTTGCGAGGGCATGATCTCCGTGCACGTTTAAACGCACCCCGAGACACAATCCACTATTCGCGAAAATTATCGCTTCGCTGCCCGCCATTCGGCGGGCCTTTGCCGCTCCTCCGGTCACTGCTTTCTTTCAGAAAGCCACTCTTCAGGTCTTCATTTCGTTTCGATTCGCGTTCATTCGCGGTTTGAAAACATTGCGCGGATTTCATCGTCGATCTGCTCTTTCAGCCATTTCGGACTTTTCACTTTTGCGTAACGTCCGAATGCCAGAACCCACCGTTTAATTTCAAGGTCGCCTTTGGTTTCAAAACTGATTTCAATCGCACCGTTTTTCAGCCGTTTTACGGTTTGTTCAGGATGCCACTGCCGCGCGAGAACTTCATCGACAGTTTCCGGCATAAACTGCACCGTGACGCGGAACGGTTTATTCTGTCCGGCAAAACGCGAAAAGGTGTTTTCCAGTTCGGTTTCCGGATGAAACGACCCTTTAATTTCCACCGGTTTATTCAATAATTTTATTGTCTGAATCCGAGACAGCGCCAGCTGCCGGAAATTTTTAAATCCCTCAAACTGAACAAACAGATACCAGTCGCCCTGAAGATTCGCCAGATGCACCGGCGCAATACGGTAAACCTTTTCGCCTTTCCAGTTGCAATAACGGACTTCCAGCAATTGACGGCATTCAAGCGCCTGCACCACCGTTTCCCATGTTTTTGCAGCCACCGGCATCGCCGGCGGTGCCGTAAAACTGAAACGTGTAAACAGCTCTTCCGGACGAAGCGTAATATTCTCCGGCAGCAAAGAAGAGAGCTTGTCAAAAATCGCCATCAGCTTTTCCGCCACCGGTGTTCCCTGAAATTCATGCAGAAATTTTGACCCCATCAGCAGCGCCGCCAGTTCGCCCTCATTCATCTGAACCGCCGGCAGCATAAATGTCTGTTCCGTGTAATAATAACCGCGTTTCAATGCATCATACTCCAGCGGCGCATTCATCCGGTCACGCAGGAAATCAAAATCGCGCTGCTCTGTCTTGGTTGAAATTTCCCACTCCAATGCAAACGACGTACAATTCGGAAATTCGCCGTTCCGCACCCGCCGGTCAAGATCCAGCAGCCGCTCCGCCTGAGTTTTTGATCGTTTCATGAAAATACTATAATTGAATTAGTCAGACATACAATGTCCAATACCCGCACATTAAAACCGCGAATGAACACGAATAAGATGTTTCACATAAAGGCGTGAAAAAATGGCAGGGCGTGCAGTCCCTTGCGCCCCGCACGGTTGCAAGGGAGAAATAAAACAAAAGGATGCAAAGATCGCGGAGAAATGAAATTTTCTGACCGGATAACAGGATGACGGCATTTCCGATTGATGAGTTCAGGTTGCCGATTGAAAAGTTTTCATCTGCGTAATCTGTGTTTATCTGCGGATGAATTCTCCCTGCACTTTGGCAGTTACACACAAAAGAGAAAATTTTGACGGGATTAACAAGATTTTCAGGATAAATAACCACAAATAAAAACCCGGTTGATCCTGTTAATCTTGTCTAAAAATTAAATTGATCTCGATGCTGCCGGACAGCGAGGTCGCTATCCCTCCATTAATTCTGCGGACAAAATTCTTCTGGCGTCTTGGTAGTAAAAAAACTGTTCAGACGCCCTGTGTCCGACGAACTATGCTGTTATATCGCAATTAATTTTGCATTGCTCTTTTCAAAGTTTGCAAAGCAGTTAAACTGAAAACAGCAAAAGGGGGTTTTATGACGAAGTATTATTGTAAATATTGCGGTACACCATTTACGTCTGTGAATACACCGATACGGTGTTCATGTACTAGGCATCCAGACGGACGCGGGAAGCATGAACTGTACGAGGGTACGGAAAAAAGTATGTACACCTGTAAATATTGCGGCACACGCAGCCCGTCCATAAAATCGCTGACCAGCAGCTCGTGCGTCCGCCATCCGAACGGCGCCGGAAAAGGGCGGCACGCACCAGCACTATGAAATTCATGTACGAACAATACGAAACAGTTAGGATAAAAATGAATGTATGGAAAATCGGAACAAGATGGGGAGCAGAATCCGTATTAGATAAATTTATAGATTATGGTATTTTGTTTTTTGGTAACGACGACGACAAAAAGATGGGAGACTGTCAGAACGTAAGAGAAGGTGATTTGTTTGTTATTACAGAGGGAAAAACTCCAGTTGCGATAGCAAAGGCGTTATCCAGATTTCAACCCTATTCAACCAGTGATATAATTTTCCGTTACGCTGATGAAAATGATTTTATATATTCTGATACAATGATATGCCGCGCACAGATACGCTTATTAACCGAAAAAGTTTCATGGCGCATAGATCCACGAAAACGTTTTTGTGGTGCACCTTTGGCAAAGAAAGGCGTTGAAAACTATTGGGAGGCTCTCATAGAACAAGATATTACCGGGAAGTTCGATATTACTTCGAGAACTGTATCTTTGCTTCAATATGATAAAAAAGAGGGTCTTTTTTCAAGGTTCAAGACAAGTTAACTAGGTTGACATAGCCCTTAAGATGTTGTCTTGAAATGAGTAATAAATATATTTTCCATTCACGGATTTCGGAGCACGATTTCCGGCGTATTATCCGCTGCTTCCCGGTGGATATTGAAGCATCGAAGATTGCTGTTCTTACCGGGCTGAGCCGCAACACCATCAACCGGGTTATTTCTGCGGTACGCCGGCGGATTGCGGAGTGTTGCGAACTGGACAGTCCGTTTAAATGCGGCGAAGTTGAACTGGATGAAAGCTATTTTGGCGCCCGTCGTGTCCGAGGTATTCGCGGACGTGGCGCAAAAGGGAAACCCATCGTGTTCGGACTGATCAAACGAAAGAGCCGTGTCTACACTCAGGTTGTTAAGAACTGCTCTGTAAAGGAATTACTCCCGATTATACAACAGAAAGTTGATGTCGACTCGACCGTATATACCGATGGATTTAAAAGCTACGACGGGCTGGTGAATTTCGGTTATCGGAAGCATTATAGAGTTCATCATGGCGAACATGAGTTCGCGACCGGACGTAATCATATCAACGGAATCGAAACCTTCTGGAGCATTGCAAAAGTCCGTTTATCAAAGTTTAGAGGCATCCATCAATCCACGTTTTATCTTCACCTGAAAGAGTGTGAATTCCGATTTAATCATCGCCATGAAGATCTCTATCAGATACTGTTAAAAATGTTCAGAAAGCGTCCCATTAACTTGTCTTGAACCAAAAATAATGAACCATTATTTATTGGAACAATCCAGTTGTCTAAGCCGGTTCCACTTAACGCAGATAGAAAACTATTGCGTTATGATGTAATTGATGGTCAGCAACGACTTACTACATTTTTTATTATGCTATTATTGTTGAAAGAAACAGCGGGGATATCTTTATTACAAAATATACAAAAAATATTGGAAATGTTGCGAATTTAGGTGATTCAAGAAATCCTTATTTAAAAAATGCGAATTTAATTTTAGCAGAACTCGAGTCTCTCAAAGCGGAATTATCTCCCAATGAGACTATCAAAGCCGATTTATTATGTGGAACCATTAGGGCGTGTTAACACTGTTGCATTTATTTATGGATGGTTGTAAAAATGCCGCATGAAACTTACACAGGAACAATACGACCGGATAGCCGATGCGTTTCCGACGCAGCGCGGCAATGTCTCTTTGGATCATCTAACTGTGATGAATGCCATTCTCTATGCGCTCGAAAACGGCTGTAAATGGCGGGCGCTGCCGGCGGAATTCGGCAACTGGCATACCCTTTACACCCGCATGAGCCGCTGGGCAAAAGCCGGCGTACTGAACCGGATTTTTGTTCGATTGCAGGAAGAGGCCATGCTTTATGTCCGGATCGACGCCATGTCACTGGACAGCACCAGCGTCCGGGTTCATCCGGATGCCTGCGGGGCGTTGAAAAAAACGGCCCGCAAGCCATCGGGCGGTCACGGGGCGGACGAACTACAAAGATACATCTGGTTGCCGCAACTGCTCGTCAGGCAGTAATTTTCTGCTTGTCTGCCGGCAACGAGGGTGACGCGCCGCGGGGCAGAGAACTGCTGATGCGCATCGCCGGGTATTCACCCGGTATGACAAACTGGACATTATGTTTTTGGGATTCATTGTCTTCGCGTTCATCGTGGAATTCTTACGTTTGTGTTAACACGCCCTAATAAGGACTTAGAGCTGAGAAAAAAGGGAAAAGCAGTACCGTTTTATTATCCAGATTCACTTTATGTGAAAATCGGACAATGAATATAATTTTTTTTTCTATTATGTGGTTTCATTGTTAAGAAACTTATTATCGACCAAAGGATTAAGTTCGCTTCTTAATGCATTTGGCATTTTATGGCTTCTTATTCAGCTAACTGATTTTTTTCTTCCCAACGCATCCAATTTCTTGCAAAACTTATGGTATGTTTTTCTTATTATAGGCCTCGTAGTTGTTAGTATTAGATGCCGACCGACTTTATCTGTCTGTGAAAAATTAAAAGATCGAGACATCACTATTGAAATAGCAATCGGTGACTTATTTTCTCGCCAAGGAGATATAATTGTAGGAACAAACACAACATTTGATACTAAAATTTCCAGGGAACTCATTTCGGAGCACAGCGTTCAAGGACAGTTTTCTAAAAAATATTACGGCATTAATTCCAGTCAATTAGATAAAGAGATCGACGCCGAATTACATGGCATACCTTTTACTACCTTACAAGGAGCGCGTGTCGGAAAAAACAAGCAATACCCTTTGGGTACTGTCGTAAAATTAACCCCAAAAGAATGCGTTGGATACTTTGTTGCAATAGCAGATATCAATGAACATGGTGTCGCAAAAGGAACATTTGATGATTTAAAAAATTGTTTAGCAAAATTATGGGTTTTTATTGGAAATAAAGGATTAAAAGGGGATTTGATAATTCCAGTTTTAGGAAGCGGGTTTACGAGAATATCAACATCTCGACAAAGCATCATTCAGGAAATAATAAAATCCTTTATTGCTGCCTGCTCAGAAAAAATATTCTGCGATAAATTAATTATCATTATATCAGAAAATGATGCATCAAAAAATCATATTCAAATTGAGTCGCTTGGTAATTATTTAAAACAGTTGTGTGAATATACAGAATTTTGCACTCACTCGACTCCGGCATCGGGCACCGCTGTAATATAGGGCTAATCTCTAAATAGAAAGATTTCGTCGAGGGATTCTGCACCGGTAAGCGCCATGAGCAGACGGTCGATGCCGAGCGCACAGCCGCCGGCCGGCGGCATGGAGCTGAGTGCGGTTAAGAATTCTTCATCAATGGGGTAAACAACTTTGCCGAGCGCTTTTCTTTGTTCCGCCCATTTTTCAAAACGCCGGCGCTGTTCGTCGGCATCCGTCAGTTCGCTGTACGCGTTCGCGATTTCAACACCATTCAGATAAAGTTCCCACCGTTCGGCGACTGCCGGGTTTTCCGGCTTCAAGCGTGCGAGTGCGCAGCATTCCGCCGGATAATCCTGCAGAACCGCCACCGGAATTTTCTCGAGCGCCGGTTCGATTTTTTCGACCATGTCCAAATCAAAACGGTCGGCGTCAAAATTCTCAACCGGATTCCAGCCGGCGAATTTTTGATAAATTCCGGCGACGGTATAAACTTGCAAGGGTAGGGGCGCCGCGCCGCCGGCGTCCACTTTTTCAGTTTCGGCGCTCAAGGGACTGAGTGCCCTACCGGTTTCAATTCCAACCGCATTCAAAAGATTAACCGTATCATCCAGCATCGAATGATAATCACCGCCGGCGCGGTACCATTCGAGCATAGTATATTCCGGATGATGCCGGTCACCGCGTTCGCCCTGCCGGAAACATTTGCCGATCTCAAATATGTTTTCAGCACCGCGTGCGAGCAGTTTCTTATGATAGAGTTCCGGCGATGTTCTCAGCCAGCACTTGCCGGACGGCTCCGCGTCGATGTGCAGTTCCATGCACGGCGTTTTCATCCGGATCGGTGTTTCAACTTCAGTAAAACCTTCAGAATGGAAAAATGAACGGATGGTTTGAAGCAAAGCGTCGCGCTGTTTTAGTTGTTCCAACATAAAAATCAGTAAACAAAATCAGTCAGGAGTTAACCGCGGATATAAACGGATTTCATGCATGCTGATTTTTAGTTTTTCGCTTTTGTGTCCGTCTGCTTTTAAATCCGTTTTTATCTGTGTAATCCGCGGTAAAATGAAAGGCAGATATAATCACAGTTCGGATTTCGAGCTTTTAACTAGCCTTTCGAAACGCGGTCGGCATATTCACCGGTACGGGTGTCGATGCGGACAATATCGCCGATATTAATAAAGAGCGGGACGGCAAATTCATAGCCGTTGGCAAGCTTTGCCGGCTTCATGACATTTGTTGCAGTATTGCCGCGTGCGCCGGGCTCCGTTTCAGCAACGGTTTTTTCAACAAACGTCGGCAGTGTAATGTCGAGCGGCTTGTCGTTGTGAAACAGAATATCGACTTCCATATCTTCATTAATAAAGAAACGGTTCTGTCCAAGCTGTTCGGCGTTGAGGTGAACCTCTTCGTATGTATCGTTGTCGGAGAAAACATAGTCATCGCCGGATTCATAAGAAAACGTGTGCTGGCGCGATTCAAGCTGTGCTTTATCCACTTTATCACCGGAACGGTAGCTTTTTTCAAAGCTGGTGCCGGTGACGAGGTTTTTAATTTTGCAACGGTAAATCGCCTGGCCTTTGCCGGGCTTGGAAAACTGAAAATCGGTGATGATGCATGGATAACCGTCGATCTCAACCTTCAGTCCTTTTTTTAATTCTGATACATCGTACATAAATCTTCTCCGGTAAAAACTTGAGCGGCGGATTATGCAAAAAGTGTCCGGGCATGACAAGACCTTTGCCTGCCGTCTTTCCGGTTTCCGGCCGGTTCCATATCTCCCGCGCAGGATTTACAGAATCAATCAACCTTTCTTATTTTATCCTGTTAATCCTGTCAAAAAAACTCTCCGGTCTCGCGAGGATCTCTCTTTGTGAAAAATCCGCTTATATCTGCGGTTTTATTTTGCGTATTTTTTGCGGCGAGAAATCAGCGGGGTAAAATTTCTGAAAAAGTATTCCGGCACCCGGTGTTTCATGGTTTAATTTGTGTTTAATATTTCAGGAGAGTTGCACATGGCAAAAATTACGCGGGCGCTGCTGAGCGTTTCAGATAAAACAGGCATTGTTGATTTTGCAAAAGCGCTGCATGAGCGCGGAGTTGAACTGCTGTCAACCGGCGGCACGGCGAAAGCGCTGCGTGACGCCGGAATTCCGGCGAAAGATGTTTCGGAATTTACCGGTTTCCCGGAAATGCTCGACGGTCGCGTAAAAACATTAACGCCGCAGGTGCACGCCGGAATTCTTTACCTGCGCGACAATGCCGAACACATGAGCACCATGAAAGGACATGACCTTCTGCCGATTGATCTCGTCTGTGTGAATCTTTATCCGTTTGAAGCCACAATTGCCGCACCCGGCGTTTCGCTGGCTGAGGCGATTGAACAGATTGATATCGGCGGTCCGACAATGATCCGCTCCGCCGCCAAAAACATGAAGTTTGTCACTGTCATTACCGATCCGGCGGATTATGCGCGCGTACTTGAAGCGATGGATGCCAATTCCGGCGACACCACCGAAGAACTTCGTTTTGAACTCGGACAAAAAGTGTTTGCGCGCATGGCGGAATATAACGCTGCAATTGCCGGTTATCTGGCAGGACAGATAACCCGTGCAACGCCGCGTCCGTTTGTTAAAACGGCGGCGAACGGCACCGGATTGCGTTATGGAGAAAACGCGCATCAGCAGGCGTGGTTCTATCCGGCTGCCGCCGCCGCTGAAGCGTGCATCGCGCACACCGATATTCTGCACGGTAAAGAGATGAGCTATAATAACTATATCGACGGCGACGGTGCGCTTGAAGCAGTGAAAGAACTTTCCGGCCGGCCGGGTGTGGCGGTTATTAAGCACACCAATCCGTGCGGCTACGCCACCGGCGAAACGCTCGCCGAGGCATTTGAAGCCGCGTGGAGCAGCGATCCGGTGTCGGCCTTCGGCAGTGTGATTGCCGTGACGCAGAACGTGGATATGGCAACGGCGGAATGTTTGAAAGGCCGTTTTGTTGAAGCGCTGATCGCGCCGGATTTTGACGCCGGTGCGCTGGACCTGTTAAAATTAAAAAGTAAAAATATCCGGCTGCTTAAACTGCGTGCGCCGCTGACCAAAGCCGCGCCGCGCAAAATGGTCAAAGAGATCAACGGCGGAATTCTTGTGCAGGATGTCGACACCGCTCTGATTGCCGAATGGAAAAATGTAACGGAAACCGCCTTCGATGAATCCAGGCGCGCACTGGCGGAATTCGGAATCGCCGCAGCAAAACATACAAAGTCGAACGCCATTGTGATTGTGCAGGAATATAAGCCCGGACAGTTCCGTGTGCTCGGGATGGGCGCCGGTCAGCCGAACCGCGTGGATGCACTGCGCAAGCTCGCCGTTACCAAAGCGGCGGAAAATCTGAAACTGGAAAATCCGGAGATTACGCCGGAAGAGATTCAGAACGTGATCGGCGAATGCGTATTTGTTTCCGAAGCGTTCTTTCCGTTTGCTGACAGCATCGAAGAAGCGCACGCCATCGGCGCGCGTTACATCGTTCAGCCCGGCGGATCAATCCGTGACGACGAAGTCATCGCCGCCTGCAATCAATACGGTATTGCCATGGCCTTCACCGGTATGCGTCATTTTAAACATTAGCCGGAACACGCGCCGAATTTTTAACCGCAGAGGTCACCGAGATTCAGAGAAATCCTTTTGCTTCATATCTGCGTGCGCTCCGCGGTTTTAATTAATTCCATTCATGCGCTGCATACGCCTTTTTCCGTTTTGGATGGACGAAAACAGTTAGACGGGATAAACAAGAGTTACAGGATGTTTAAAAAGGCCGGCGTCCTGACGATGAAAAAACCCAATGGTTTAGTTGCTCAATAACACTGTTGCTCTGCGGCTTTCTTTTCTCTGATCATTCGAGGCAGTGCACAATCCGTTTAATCCGTGACATCTGCGGTTAAACATCGTTGTCGGAACACGGCGCGGGCGCGGTGTCTACGTTTCATTCTGCCGGATTATTCCTTTTTTGACGCGGTCGAGATACTGCTCAATCGCATCTTCAATCAGATATTGAATGGTGGTGCGGGGGTGCATATTTTGTGCCAGCTCTTTTAATTGACGCTTTAACTCTTTGCTGATCCGTACTGATTCCGTTGCACTCATTGGAATTAATGTAGTAAATCTCTCATCAAAAAGGAATACACAAAGCATTTCGATTTTTAATAATTATAATATGGTGTATTTTCCTTATAAACTTCTCAAGAAGTTTTGGGGTTCAAAAGTATTGTTTCGGCACAAAAAACCGTTACGTAAAATACCGAATGAAATTGTGTATTTGTCTCCTCAGCAGCACGAGCCCAAATAACAGCCAAAATAGGGCGAAATTAATATTGATACAATTGTGATAAATTGTATCTTATATGCGTAACGGGCAGGTGACAGATGCTCTAAAGGAGAGGCTCGGCGGTGAATCCGCACCGTCTTTGCCGGAGGAAAATTAACCCAGAAGGAGGTTGTTAGATGAAGAGGCTAATACTTGTTCTTGTAGCGGGACTTATCGGATTTGGTTTTTCTGCCGATCTCAAACCGTATTTCCGGTTGAGCGGGGGAGTTGCAGCTTTGCATGATATTGATGTTGATACACAAGGCATCGACGATATTGGAACTGATACAGGATATGTGCTGGGTGCTGCGGCAGGGCTTGGATTTGCAGAGGTACCGGTGCGTGTTGAATTTGAATTTTTCTATCAACAGTATGACATGGACCATATAAAAGATAACACCGGTGTCGTTATTGATAAAGGTAATCGGTTATCTACGCGGGCATTTATGCTGAACGGTTATTATGATTTTAAAAATAAATCCACTGTTACCCCCTATGTGATGAGCGGTGCCGGTGTTGTTCGTGCAAAAGCCAGAACCAAAAATCTCGGGAGCGACTCCGATACGCTAATGGCATTTCAGCTCGGTGCCGGCGTAGATTTCAAAATTGATGAAAACGTCAGCCTGGATCTTGGTTATCGATTTATGATGACTGCCGCCCCGGATTTTAAATTCGCCGGTAACAACCTTGATGTCGACGAGATTATGGGACACCGGGTTGAGCTAGGCATTCGTTATACATTCTAAATATTGAATTCTATCTTAATCACAGCCGCCGGAAAATTCCGGCGGCTGTAAAGGTGGGGCAGACATTCTTGTCTGCCTTTTTTTATATGAGACTGAGCAGACAGGAAAGCCTGCTCCACTTGATGCGGATGCCTCTATTCAAATGTAACTTTTACAATGTGCGGCAGTTCGCGATACTGGTTAATGTGGGGCAGACATTCTTGTCTGCCCTTTTTATATGAGACTGAGGAGACAGGAACGTCTGCTCCATTTGGTGCGGATGCCTCTATTCAAATGTAACTTTTGCAATGTGCGGCAGTTCGCGATACAGGCCGTCGTAATCAAGACCGTAACCGGTAACAAATACATTGTCGACTGCAAAGCCGGTGAAATCGGCGGCTATTTCAACTGCGCGCGTGGTTTTTTTATCGAGCAATACACAGGTTTTAACAGAACTCGCGCCGCGTGCGAGAAACAGCTCTTTGGCAAAGCGGAGTGTGCGTCCGCTATCGAGAATATCGTCCACCACAATCACTTCCCGGCCAAAAATATCCAGCGGTGTGTCCTGCGCAATTTTTACACTACCGCATGATTCGGTGCCGCTGCCGTAGCTCGACAGCGTAATGAAGCCGATGCGCGGATATTTGCCGTAGCGGTTGAAGCCGCGGATTAAATCGGCGAGGAACACAAAACTGCCGTTCAGAATTCCGAGTATCACCGGCGTTTCAGTTTTACACGCTCCGGCGATCTCCTCGCTCAGTTCGTCAACGCGCCGCCGGATTTTTTCTGCGGAAATCAGAACATGATGAATGTGATGAAGCTTCATGGGACGGAGTGTAGAGTCAAAAGCCTGGAAGTCAAAAGAAAGGCGGCAGGCACAACGTTAATTGTATCAGGGTGTGTTAACACGGGCGCAAGAATTCCACTGTGAACGCAAAGACAATGAATCCCATACACATGATATCCAGTTTGTCATACTGGGTGAATACCCGGCGACAGGATTTCACCTGCCGGATGAGTCGCTCCACCTCATTCCGTTTTTTATAGATGATTTTATCCTGTTCCCATGGATTTTTCCGGTTTGGATGGAGCGGGACAACGGGTATCAATTCCAGCGTCCAGGCCAGTTCCCGGGTTTCATCCTTTCTGCTTAACTGCTGCCGCGTTCTTGGGCCTGGCGGGTGCAGTAATGTCATTCAGCCCGAAGGTCGTTCAGCTCTGGAACTTCAGCGCAGAGTCAACGAACCGGGGACGCTGGTTGCCGCAACAAATGCTGCGGCGGGCGAACTGCGGCATCAGAGCATTGGTTTTTGACCAGTAAAGAGTACATGGAAAAGATGGGGTACGCCCAAGGACTTGTGCTCACTGCCGATGAGGTCGTTTGTGCGGTCGAAGAGAGAATTCTGCGGCTTTAGCTGTGAATGAATGAGCTTCCTGACTGCTGGAATGCGGGACTTCGCGGTGTTTAGATCGATTCCGACAGAAGCCGTGGTGAAATAAAAATCCTGAGCTTACCCTGGGCATCAGTTTTTTGATTCATGTCGCGATGCCCCGGTTGAACCGTTCTTCAACGGTTTCAAAATTCACTGTTTTAGGCGGGCAGGTGTTGATCCATATTTCGATCTCCTGGATCATTCTTCTACTGATTTTCCCGGCTTTTTCCCTTTCGGAATAAATCGCTGGATGAACCGGTTTGTGTTCTCATTTCCACCGCTTTCCACCGCGTTTTAACTGAATGAAGAAAGGTTCATTCTGGCATGGAACTTCTTCGCTTACAACCGGACACTTGCTTTTACAATTTACCCACTTAGAAGCGATGCTCTTTTATCGGTTTAAAATATTGTGTACGATATAAAAATTCAGGTACTATGATGCGCTATGAAAAGCGAACGAAATGTTGGAATAAATATTAGAATGTACCGCGAACAGTCGCGGCAAACACAAACATCTTTGGCCAAAAGTGCGGAAATCACTAAAAGTACGTTATCAAAAATAGAAAATGGACAAATTTCATCGACTGTTTCAACGTTAACACGCATTGCGAAAGCCATGGGACGCCCTTTATCCGATTTTTTTGCAGAACCGCCGACTAAAACCGCATATGTTTTTACTCCTGCAGGAGAGGGCGAGATTGTCACGCGCGGCGGAACCGAGATCGGGCATGTGTATGAAGGGTTGGCGTTGTCAATGACAGGCAAAGCGACTCAACCCTACTTGATGACAATTCATCCTGGCGATCCACCCGGCCGTTTTAAGCATGGCGGAGAAGAATTTTTCTATGTGTTATCAGGGAGGATGGTCGCTTCTGTCGGGGACAAGTTTTTTGAAATGGGGCCGGGGGATTCTCTTTATTTTTATTCTGAAAACGTGCATTCTGCGAAAGCAGTCGGCGACATCCCCGTACGATTTCTGTGTATATATGCCGACAATTAGGCCGACATCACGTTAATTCATATTTCTCATTCTTATCTGTTGCGGATTAACAGGTTACATCCCGTAAAGAACCCGGGATTAGGATTCTGTTTTCCGGCAGAGCCCATTAGAGCCGGCGCGCCGTTTGACGGTATTCGCAAGCCGGTAAGCGCTGAAATGAGGCCGGATATCTTCTGTGTTTTTAGATGGAAAAACATTTGACACATGTTTCTCTTCAAGATACTTTGTTTCCTGAAAAGTGAAATGAGATGGTCTTATTTCACGCAAACAAACGGGTAATGCAGGAGTGGTTCCTGCATGTATGGGAACAGAAAAAAACAGGAGGTAGCTATGAGGTATAAAGCGGGTTTTCTCGCGATATCGATCGCGGCACTGGCAGCGATGTCCTTCGCAGTGGAAATTGAGTGGAGCGGCGGCACGGGCGACTGGGCGACCGGTTCAAACTGGATCGGCGGGTCGGCACCATCAACAGGTGATGGCGCATTGATTAAAACCGGAACAGCAACGATCACAGGAACGCATTCTGTGACGCAGGGTGTTTTCGGTTCAGGTTCCGGTGCCGTTGGCACAGTTATTGTTAACGGGGGGTCGCTTGCCAGTTCCGGAGTTGTTCATTTAGGGGCAACTACCAACTCTCAGGGTATTCTTACGGTTAATAACGGCGGAACTGTTGATCTGACGAAAACGCTATACGTAGCTTATAATATCGGTTCCGGTGAACTGAATATTAACGGAAGTGGTTCAAGAGTTACTATTAATGCAGGCACTGGCAATACTCTCACTGTAGGGCGTAACAACGGCACTACGGGAACAGTTTCTATCACCGGAGGAGGTCTATTGACTACCAGCGGCACTGTCTACCTCGGAAATACAGCCAATGCTACAGGTTCAGTCCTGATTGATGGACAGAATTCTGTGTGGAAATCTCTCGGCGGGACGTTTTATGTCGGGAATACCGGGACGGGAACACTGACCATACAGAACGGCGGCTTTGTAAGCGTTGCTGGGACAATAACAAATGGTGCAAAGGGGTCTATTCAGATCGGGATTGATGGAGCGCTTGCGATTGCTGACGGCGGCAGCACTGCCACCAATCTGGACGAATTCTATGGATTGTTTGTTACCGGGTCCGCGAAAAATATTACGTATTGGAATGGGGCAGGCTGGGACGATATCAGCAATGCTGTTCTGGGAACTGATTATACGCTGACGTCATATAGTGATGGCGGGAAAGATTATACAAAACTGACCGTTATTCCTGAACCGGTTACGTCGGCGTTCTGGGTGATTGCGTCGGCTGCTTTTCTAGTATATCGGCGATTGAGTATATAACGAAAGTATGCCTGAAGCCGGCATTTGTCCGGTTTCAGGCATTTTATTTTTGAGCCGGCCATTTTTTAACGAAAACTGTAATTCAGGAGACTGTTATGAAAAACTCGAAGCTTCCAGCAGCTATTCTTACTTTTTTTGTTTTGATATCGGTAAATTTTGCATTAGCGGCAGTCTGGTGGAGCGGCGCCGAGGGTGACTGGTCAGCCAAGACAAACTGGGATGGCGGTAAGGTTCCGCCAAAAGAAGAGAGAGCCTATATCGACAACGGCGGAACTGCAACGGTTTCAGATTCACAATTTGTGACGACTGCGAATGCCGGCTGGAATGCTTCCGGCGCAATTATTGTGGCGAAAACAGGCGTGCTGAATTCCACTGGCGGATCAATTAATCTGGGCCGAAAAGCAAAGGCAATAGGGACGTTGACTGTTGATGGAGGAACGGTCATCAGCGGCGTCGGTCTTTATACCGGATATGAAGGCGGCGGCGGAACGATCAATGTATTAAATGGCGGCACCATTACGCTGACTTCTGTGCTGCATCTGGGCTACAGCAACTCTGCCGCGCCGCATAAACTTACGATTGACGGAAAAGGATCAAAGGTTGTTGCCAAATCCGACGGAAATTCAACCGTAATCGCGCGCGCCGGCAGCACCTCAGCCATGGTAGAGATCACGAATGGCGGTCGGTTGATCAGTGCCGGTGATGCCTATACGGCGAACACAGCCAAAAACACAGCAACAGTGCTAATTGATGGCACCGGTTCAGAATGGAAGATCGGAAAAAAACTTTATATTGTAAACCGTGGCACAGGAACATTGACCATCCAGAACGGCGGGCTTGTAAGCGCCAAGGAAATATTCATCGGCGAGCCCGGTTCTGTCCGGATGGGCGGCGGCGGTATGCTTGCGGTTGCTGATGGCGGTAAACCGGCAAAAACGATGGAAGACTTTCTGCAACGGCTTGTTACCGGCTCAGGTAATATTCAGTACTGGAACGGCTCGGAGTGGGTTCATATTTCTAAAGCGGTGATCAATACCGATTATACGCTGGATACTTTTCGGGAAGATTCTACGAGCTATTCCCGCTTAACCGTAACGCTAAAGCGCTGACATATTTTTTATTCATGCCATACGCGTGCCTGTTTATAAGAAACAGACACGTTGCCCGGCTTTGAGATGGAGGAACGTTGATGAACTATAAAAAATGCCGGCAGGTGTTTCTTGCTGCGTTTGTTGTGACAGCAGCAAATCTCACGTTTGCGGCGACAAATCGATGGAACGTTGGCACGGGAGACTGGTCGAACGGTTCAAACTGGATCGGCGGATTACCGGCATCGGCTGATGATGCTCATATTGACAACGGCGGAACAGCAACCATTACAAATTCGCAATCTGTAAACAGCGCCACAGCCGGTCATGATGTTGCCGGCACAATCGCCGTAAATACCGGCGGTACGCTTAACAGCACGGACTTCATTCATATCGGCCGTAACGCCGGCGCGTCCGGAATATTGACGATTGATGGCGGAACGGTAACCGGTATTTCCGGTCTTCATTCCGGAAGCGGTAACGGAAGCGGAACGGTGAATGTGTTAAACGGCGGCACGATTACGTTATCATCAGGATTATATTCAGGCTATGCGGGATCCGGTTCACATCAGCTTACGATTGACGGGAACGGGTCAATAGTTGCTGTTAACACCAACGGTAATGCAGTCATTTTTGGCCGAGGGGGTACCGTTTCAGTAGCGCTTGTGATTACGAATGGCGGTCAGTTGATTGCTACCGGTCATTGTTTTCTTGCTAATGGAGCCAATACGACAGTTGCAGCAGTGATTGATGGCGCCGGTTCAGCATGGACGGTTGGCAGAAAGCTTACTGTCGGAACGGGTTCCGGGACTCTGACGATTCAAAACGGCGGACTTGTGAGTGCTGACGAAATAACAATTGGCGCGAAGGGCATGATTCGAATCCGCGCCGGCGGTGCGCTGGCGCTTAAAGGAAATGTCAGCACACTGTCCGGCTTCATGAATTTGGTGACTGGCAGTGCGCAGAAGATTCAGTATTGGAACGGAACGGGCTGGGCCGATATTACGGCTGCTCAGGGAAGTGATTATACGCTGGATACATATACTCACGGCAGCGACACGTATACAAAGTTGACTGTGCGGGGTGTGCGTATCGGACTTTTTATTATGCATTAACAGAGGGCGGTTCACGTAAATAAACGCGGCAAAGGTGCTCGGGTTGTCTGTCACTTTTTATCAGGAGAATTATATGAAGACATTTGTATGTAGATTAGGAATTGTTTCTATCTGTTGTTTTCTGTCGGTGAATGCGTCAGCGGATGTTCGATGGAAAAGCCCGACGGGTGACTGGTCCGTTGGTAAGAACTGGGACACCGGCACGAAACCCTCGGTGAATGATGATGCCTATGTTGACAACAAAGGAACGGCAACCGTTGAAGATACTCAATCTGTGCGCAGCGCCACGGCAGGGTATGATGCCGCCGGTACAATTATCGTGACTGCCAATGGCGTGCTGAACAGCGAAGATTCGATTCGCGCCGGCATTAACCGCGGAGCAATCGGAACGTTTACCGTTGATGGCGGAACGGTAACCAGCGCGGCCGGTCTGTATACCGGAACCAATTACGGAAGCGGAGCGGTAAATGTATTAAATGGCGGCACGATTACAGTGTCAGCGTTATATTTTGGATACCAGGCAGGTTCGCAACAGCTTACGATTGACGGGAGCGGTTCAAAAATTACCGTTAATACCACCAGCGGTAATTCGACTGTTTTCGGGCGCGGCGGCACCGTTTCAGCAACGGTTAATCTCACAAATGGCGGGCAGTTGATCAGTAACGGCGGCAACGCTTATCTTGGCAACACAGGCAATACGAGCGCGACAGCGTTGATTGACGGCGCCGGCTCCGCATGGAAGGTTGAGAAAAAACTTTTTATCGGCAACAGCGGCACCGGAACCCTGACGATTCAAAACGGCGGACTGGTGAGCGCCGGGGAAATAACGATCGGCGAGAAGGGTTCGATTCGAATTGGTGTCGGCGGTGCGCTGGCCATTAAATACAGCTCAACCAGCAGCGTCGGAGATTCGTTGGCCGATTTCATGGCTCTCATTAAAGGGACTTCAAAGATTCTGTATCTGGCCGGTTCGGACTGGGTTGATATTGAAACCGGCATTGATGGCGTAAATTATTTTCTGGATCGTTACAGTGAAGACGGTGTCACGTACCGCCGGTTAACCGTGCAGGCGTCCACAGATTTCAGAGTGGCGTCTCTGTTTTCAGACAATATGGTTCTGCAGCAGCAGCGTAATATTGCAATCTGGGGCTGGGCCAAAGCAAACAGTACGGTGACGGTTACTCCCGACTGGACCGCTCCGGTTTCTGTGGTTGCGGATGCCGCCGGCCGGTGGAGCGCAACGGTGTTGACTCCCGCCGCGTCATTTACTCCGCACACGCTGACGCTGGATGACGATCAGGGAAACTCTGTAACGCTTACCAATGTACTGGTTGGCGAGGTATGGGTCTGTTCCGGTCAATCCAATATGTTTTGGCCGCTGAGATTAACCGATGATGGCGCCGCCGCAATCGCTTCGGCAAATCCAAATATCCGGCTATTCACTGTGCCTCAAAAACCATCGAAAGAACTATTGGTCAGCTGCGGCGGTTCATGGAGAGTCGCGGACAACAATACACTTCCGGAGTTCAGCGCCGTTGCCTATTACTTCGGCAGGGAACTGATTGAACAGCTGGATGTTCCGATCGGGCTGATACACAGCTCCTGGGGCGGAACTCCGGCGGAAGCATGGACACCGCAGGATGTATATTTGGCTGATCCCGTACTCCGTCCTATTCTGGATCGCAAGGTTACAGAAGCAAAACATGAGTGTAGCAGTCTTTATAACGCAATGATCCATCCGTTAGTGAAGTATGCTATCAAAGGAGTGATCTGGAATCAGGGCGAAAACAATCGCAGCCGTGCCGAGGAGTATAAAGCATTGTTTCCCGCGATGATCAACTCGTGGCGCACGCAATGGAATCAAAACGATCTACCGTTTTATTTTGTACAGATTGCACCTTTTATTCTTGGGCATCCGAATAATCCGCAGCCGAACGGCACAAAAGTTCCTGAGTTGCAGGAGGCGCAGTTATACACGATGAAGACTGTACCGCATACAGGGATGGTTGTCCCAATGGATGTTGGAAATCTCACGGATATTCATCCAAGGAATAAACTGCCCGTTGGTCAACGGTTGGCGCTGTGGGCACTGGCGAAAACCTATGGCCGCGATGTGCTCTATTCCGGACCGGTTTACCGGGAGATGGTTGTTGAGGGCAGCCGGGCCAGAATTTTATTCGACTATGTTGATGGAGGATTAAAAACTAACGATGGCAAGGCTCCGAATGAATTTACTATTGCAGGTTCCGACATGGTGTTCTACTCGGCGACTGCAATAATTGACGGCAGCACTGTTCTCGTTTCCAGCGATGATGTAGAGCATCCTGTTGCAGTGCGTTATTGCTGGCGGAATGCGGCGGAAGGAAATCTGTTTAATGTAAACGCCAATCTGCCTGCGTCATCATTTAGAACAGATATTCTTAAACCGGGCGTTCTATTCCAGATACGGAATGCACGAACAGATATAATACCGGCAATTACTGTTCCGGCTATTGATCTTGATTCGGATGTGCACCGGATAGTGATTGTTGATAAAGAGAAGGATCAATACCTTGGCCAGGTTTCAACAACCCGGCTTAAGGACAGCGAAATAATTTTTGCCGCTTATCCCAAAGGACATGGGGCCGGTCCTATTGTTCTTAAACGCAGTGATGACGGCGGGTTCACCTGGAGCGGGCGCCTGAAGACACCCGCCAGTTTTGAGAGCAGCCGGGAAACGCCCACCATTCACAGTGTGATTGATGCTGATGGTGTTGAACGGCTGATTCTCTGGTCGGGACTTTATCCGGCACGTATGGCCCATAGTGAGGATAAGGGAGAAACGTGGTCTGAGCTGGCCGCAGCGGGTGACTGGGGCGGAATCGTGGTGATGGGATTTGTCGAACCCTTGAAAACGAAAGGGTGCTACATTGCAATGTTTCATGATAACGGAAAGCTTTTCACAGGCAAGGGAGAAGCCATCAAAGGGCGGCGGCTGTATCAAACCTTCAGCCGCGACGGCGGGCTGACCTGGTCTATGCCGGAGCTGGTTCTTACATCGACGGATACTGCTCTTTGTGAACCCTATGCACTCCGTTCTCCGGATGGGAATCAATTGGCCGTTTTACTGCGCGATTCAAGCCGGACGAAAAGCTCTCATGTTATTTTTTCAGATGATGAAGGAATTACGTGGAGCAAGCCCAGAGAACTTCCACTGTCGTTGACGGGCGACCGGCATACCGGAAGATATACTTCCGACGGCCGGCTGTTTATCAGTTTTCGTGCAAACTCTCCGGTGTCTGCCCGCCCGTCCCGTATTTTTGAAAAAGACTGGGTCGGCTGGGTCGGCACCTATGAAGACATCGTAGAAGGCCGCGAGGGACAATATATTGTACGGCTGAAAAAAAATTTCCGAAATACGCATGGTTGGGACTCCCGGTATCCGGGATACGATTGCGGATATCCGGGCGTTGAGACGCTTCAGGATAATACCGTGATTTGTACGTCCTACGGCCACTGGGTTCGCGGAGAGGCTCCTTATATTATCAGCATGCGCTTTTCTCTAACAGAGTTGGATGAATTAGTAAAAAAAGAAGCGGGAAATAATGGATGCCAATGAAGTGATAATGGATGTTGCCGCGACAGGATCCGGGCTTGGCATTCTGGATTGGCTTGTAATTGCCGGTTATTTGTTCGGCATGATTTTTATCGGGTGGTTTTTTTCAAAAGAGGCAAAAACAGCTGAAGGTTATTTGCTGGGCGGGCGTCAGATGAAATCCGCCTGGGTCGGACTCTCGCTGTTTGCCACTTTACTCAGCGCGATCTCGTATCTGATGGTCCCGGGAGAAGTGATTCAAAACGGTCCGGCGTTCATGCTCGGGAAAATCGCGGCGTATCCGATTGTTGTGCTGATTGTCGGTTTCTTTCTGATTCCGGTGATTATGAAATTAAAAATCACCAGCGCCTACGAAATGCTGGAAACACGGCTCGGGCTTGGTGTCCGGATGCTCGGATCAGTCTTCTTTCTGCTGCTGCGCCTGATGTGGATGGCCGCAATTGTATACACCACATCGGCGAAGGTTCTGATACCGATCTTCGGCCTTTCGGAATCCGTTTCCATATATTTCTGTTTTCTTATTACACTGATTACCATTGCCTATACGTCTATGGGCGGCCTGAAAGCAACCGTATATACGGACGTTGTACAGTCCTTTGTTCTGTTCGGCGGAACATTTCTGACCATCGGAATCATTGCCTTTAAACTCGGCGGCATCGGCAACTGCATTCCTTCTGAGCGGCCTGCTCACTGGCCGGAATTCCAGTGGGGATTCGGTTCAGCGCCGGGCGCGCGGACATTTATGGCGGCGCTGATTTCAACGGTGGTCTGGTTTGTCAGCACAAACGGATCGGATCAAACCGCGATCCAGCGTTATTTATCCACTCAGGATGTTAAAACCGCACGCCGGACGCTGACCTATGCCATGGCCGCCAGCGGATTTGCAGGCATTTTATTGACCATCGTTGGTTTATGTCTTTTATCGTTTTATCAGACAAAACCGGAACTGCTTGGCATGGGCGCAGGATTTACAACCGGAGCGGATAAAGTATTTCCGCTCTATATAACCAGCCAGCTTCCCGCCGGACTGAGCGGTCTTGTATTATCAGGGCTGTTAGCGGCGGCAATGTCCAGCCTTTCGTCCGGGCTGAACTCATCCTGTTCCGTTGTCATGGTCGATTTTATCGGCCGGTTCCGCGGAGATAAAAAAGACAGCATCAATCCGGTGAAAATGGCGAAATTAATTACAGTATGTATTGGAATTGTCGTTGTTCTCTTCAGCGTTGTTGTCGGAATGGTTAAAGGCAATCTGCTGGATATGGCGTTCAAAATCTGCAACCTGCTGACGGCGCCGCTGTTCGGCCTTTTCTTTATGGCAATATTTGTCCGCCGGGCGACCGGCGCCGGCACGCTCATCGGCGCAGCCGCGGGCGTCATCACCGTCTTCGTGATCAGTTTCTGGGAAGACCTCTTTCTGGGACCGACCGGACTTAAAGGGATCAGCATTCTGTGGGCAATGCCTGTGTGTCTGCTGGTGCAGATTGTAACCGGTGTGCTTGCAAGTCTGGTGGTTGGAACCAGCGGTCCACCGTTAGACAGGGATTAATCATGGAGATTTCCGGATTTATAGATCTGCAGGTTAACGGCTACAAAGGCATTAACTTTTCTGCAGCGGATTTGGCCGAAGAGGGATTCTGCTTTGCCTGTGAAGAGCTGCTGAAAACCGGAACCGCCGCGTTCCTGCCGACGCTGGTAACCAGCGCCTCAGACGCCTATGCCCGGACGCTTCCGCTCATTGCGAAAGCGTCCGGAAAATATTTTAAAAAAATCATTCCGGGAATCCACCTCGAGGGACCGTTTATCTCAAGCTGTCCTGGAGCGGTAGGCGCTCATGCTGCGGAGAATACTAAACAGCCGTCGGTCGCATCCTTTGATAAACTCCGGGAGCTTTCTGAGGGCCGCATCAGACTGCTGACTATTGCCGCGGAAGGTGAGGATGCAGAAAAACTGATTGCTCATGCCGTAAGCAAAGGCGTGGCGGTTTCTTTGGGTCACCAAATGGCGGAGTATGGGCAGATCCGCCGCTGCTATGATGCCGGCGCCTGCGCCATGACGCATCTTGGAAACGGCATGCCGAATGAAGTGCCGCGGCACCGGAATCAGCTGATCTCCGGCCTGGCGATAAAAGCGCTTAAAGCAATGATTATTACCGACGGCCATCATCTCCCCGAACAGGTGATCCGCGCCGTTTTTAATGCGAAAGAAACGGCGGATATCATTGTAACAAGCGATGCGTCGTCAATCGCCGGATGTCCGCCGGGAACATACAATGTTGGCGGGAGCGCAATTGTGCTTGAGGAAAACGGCTATCTTCATAATCCGGAAAAACAGTGCATGGCCGGATCCGCGTCAACCATGCTGGAATGCATGAACCATCTTGCATCGCTGAACATATTGCCGCTGAAAGAGCTGTTGAATGTCGGATTCTATAATCCATTGAAAATGATCGGTGTCGAACCGGATGAACTTAATTGTCAGCCGGCGATGAGATGGGACGAACACCGGCGGATGTTTGAACTCATACAATAGAAGAGAGAAAAGTGGCGCGTGAAGGCACGCGATAGAGCAACACATAATAAAAAAGTGCAGATATGATAAAAATAAATAAATTTGAAACCGAGGCGGAGGCAGGGCGCGCTGCGGCCGAAGCGGGTGCGAACGCGATTCGCGCCGCCATTCATAACCGCGGTGAAGCATCCATTATTGTCGCAACCGGAGCGTCGCAGTTCCGTATGCTGGAAGCGCTGATCCGGCAGCCGGACATTGCCTGGAACCGGATCAATGTTTTTCATCTGGATGAATATATCGGAATTCCGATAACTCATCCGGCATCGTTCCGCCGCTACTTGTGGGAGCGATTTCATTCGAAACTGCCCGTTCCGGTGAAAACATTTCATTATATTGATACAGAAAACGATCCCGAAGCGGAATGCCGTCGGCTCAGTGAATTGATCAAAACTGTTTCCATCGACGTCTGCTTTTGCGGGATTGGAGAAAATGCGCATCTGGCATTCAACGATCCGCCGGCGGATTTTGAAACTGACAGTGCTTATATTTTAGTGAAACTGGATGATGCCTGCCGTCAGCAGCAGTTGGGTGAAGGCTGGTTTCCTGCGCTGAATGATGTTCCGGAAAAAGCAATTTCCATGTCGATTCAGCAAATGCTGAAATCTGAAAAAATCATCTGTACGATACCGGGAAAACAAAAAGCAGTTGCGGTTGATAACACGCTTTCCAGCGAAATTTCTCCGCAGATTCCTGCAACTATTTTGAAGACGCATCGCGACGCAACGTTTTATCTGGATCGTCATTCCGCCTCTTTATTGAAATAAAAACAGACGGATATTTTGATAGCGCAGATTAACAAAAACGGGAGCGTTAACAGCAAGATCAGGAGAAAATATGAAATTTAATTTAAAGGTTTATCTACTCAGTGCGATTGTTTTAACAACAGGGTTTACGTTTGCTGAAAATATCAAATGGAAAAAAACCGGTACGGCTGACTGGTCGAAAGAGTATAACTGGGATCCCGGCAGTGTTCCTTCTGCGAAAGATGCAGTGGATATCAGCAATAGCGGAATCGTGCAGCTGGGCGGTAACGGAACAGCATATAATATGTCTCTGGCGGCGGAGCCGGGAACCTCAGGCGCTTTACGGATTATAAAAGGAAGCCTGTTGGTCGAGGAGTCGATAACCGCCGGACGCAAAGGAACTGCTGAGATTTCCATTGAGCAGGGATCCGTTCTGGACGTTGGGAAAACCGCTACGGTAGGTTTTTATGACGGTGCGAAGGGAATGGTTACGGTTAACGGGCGCGGCTCGTTATTAAAAACCGGACAAAGCATCGCCGTCGGACGCGAAGGTTCCGGCGCTCTTACGATTTCCGCCGGCGCCGCCGCGAACGCCGGCAACTGTGTGTATATCGGTTTCGACAAAGGTTCCGCCGGCGTCGTTACTGTGGAAGGCCGCGGCTCGAAGCTTTCCTGTGTCGACAAATTTTATGTCGGTCGTTATGGCGCTGCCGCTCTGTATATTAAAGACGGGGCGCTCGTCTGTGCCGGTACGGCGCTTAAAATCAATATCGGCGAGAATAACGGTTTAACGATGGAAGAGTGTTTTGTCCGGATGGAGCCCGGCGGAATGCTGGCGCTGAATGATGCTGATTTGAAGGGCGATACGCTGGCCGATTTTCTCCGGCTGGTTGAAGGAACGGATAATATCCAATTCCTTTCCGGTTCCCGGTGGGCGAATATTACAAGCGGCGCAGAAGGCGTTCATTATATGTTGGATACATATCGCGAAGACGGGATGAGTTACAGAAGACTAACCATTCTGAAGTCGCCGGAGTTACGATTGGCTTCGATATTTTCAGACAACATGGTGCTGCAGCAGCAAAGCGATGTCGAACTCCGGGGATGGGCGGCTGCGAACAGTGCGGTGACGGTTCAGCCGAGCTGGCTTTCCGTGCCGGTTGTTGCCACGGCAGATCAGGATGGTAGATGGCGTGTTGTTGTAGCCACTCCGGCGGCATCTAAAGAAAAACACAGCTTGTCTGTTACGGATAGCGCCGGCCATGCGATAACACTATCCAATGTGCTGATCGGCGAAGTGTGGGTCTGTTCAGGACAGTCTAATATGTGGTGGCCGATTGACCGCTCCGCCGGAGCCAGCGAGGCCAAGGCTTCAATCAACACGAATATCCGGCTGTTTACTGTTGAAAACAATATTGCTGTAAATCCTGTTGATGACTGCATTGGCACATGGCAGACGGCCGGTCTTCACAATATCGGTTCGTTCAGTGCGGTCGCTTTCTTTTTCGGACGGGAGCTTGCGGATACGCTTGATATTCCGATCGGGCTTATACACAGCTCATGGCGTGGCACAACGGCCGAACCGTGGACGCCGCTGAGCACAATTGCGGCGGCCCCCCGGCTTTCTGAAATTTTAACCCGCGATCCGGAAGGGTGTAAGCACATTCCCGGAGCTTTGTATAACGGAATGATTCACCCGCTCAATTCGTTTAAAATCCGGGGCGCTATCTGGTATCAGGGCGAGTCCAACCGGGGGCGGGCAGAGGAGTATAAAATTCTTTTTCCTGCTTTGATTCAAAGCTGGCGGGATGCGTGGAACCAGGGCGATTTCCCATTTTATTTTGTACAGATTGCTCCGCTTACCATTAAAACGGAAGGCGGGAAAACCCCGATTCCTGAGCTTCAGAACGCCCAGTTGTACGCCATGAAAACTGTGCCGAATACCGGTATGGCGGTCACGATGGATGTCGGAGATCTGAAAGACATCCACCCGAAAAGTAAATTTGATGTCGGTATACGGCTGGCGCTCTGGGCGCTGGCAAAAACCTATGGACACGACGTTCTCTATTCCGGACCGGTTTATCGGGAGATGAACGTTGAAGGTTCCTCCGCCAGAATTTTATTCGACGAGGTCGATGGAGGATTAAAAACCAACGATGGACAGGCTCCGAAGGAATTTACAATTGCCGGCGCCGACATGGTGTTTTATCCGGCCGCGGCAATCATTGATGGCGGCAGTGTTCTTGTTTCCAGCGACCGTGTGGGCACGCCGGTTGCCGTGCGTTATTGCTGGCGGAATGATGCGGAAGGAAATTTATTTAACGTGAATGCCAACCTGCCGGCATCACCTTTTACAACAAACTGATTATTAACCAGAAAGAAGGAGAGAGAAGATGAGTTTTGGAGATTTCGGAAATTTTAAAAAAACACTTAAAGAAAAACCGCTGCTGGGTTTCGGTTCTATGTATTCGTCTCCCGGAATTATTGAACGCATCGGACAGCACTGGGACTGGTGCTGGATCGATATGCAGCATGGCGAATGGGGAATGCATGATACGATTCAGGCGATACGCGCCTGTAATCTGATCGGCATCTATGCGCTGGTACGGGTTCCGGGGCATAGCCGGGACGCAATCGGCAAAATTCTGGATGCCGGCTGCCATGCTATTATGATCCCGATGATTGAGAGCCGGGAAGAAGCGGAAGCGGTGGTTGCCGCCGCCCGCTTTGCGCCGATGGGTCAGCGCTCATATGGCGGCCGCCGTCCGATCGATCTCTACGGCAGGGCATACGCCTGTTCCGGCCGTACCCAGCCGATGGTTGTCTGCCAGATTGAAACTCCGGCAGGATTTGAGCAGGTCGATGCCATTGCATCGACAGACGGCGTTGATGCATTATTTTTCGGCCCAGATGATATGGCGCTTTCACGGAATATGCCGATGGATCAGCCCCGTTCGGAAAACCATTTCGATTGTGAAATCGCCGCCGTCGGTGCAGCGGCGCAAAAGTACGGCAAGATTGCCGGCGGAATTTTTGTAACTCCGGAGAGAATTAAAAAAGGAATTGAGCTGGGCTATCACATGCTCGTCAGTTCAGGCGACAGCGCTCTTCTGGCCGGAAATTCATTATCTGTCTCGCAAACCTGTCGTAAGGCGCTGACGGACGGCTCTTTTGCCGGTTCTGCAAAAGCAGAAACAAAAGTTTGCTCTGTATATTAAGAGCCTTTCATCGCGTGCGTAAAGAACTTGCATTCATTCGCAGTGAATGAATGCCATGTTCTTTACGTTTATTTGCGGTTGTCCTGAAAATGTAAATTTGATGCAACGTTGAGATATAAAAAATGAATACAGATAAATTTTTATTTTCTCTTGTCGGCCGTTCTTCATACGATCGTGAAATGGCGTCCGTCAGGAGCGGGTACAGGGCGATGCTGGTTAACATTCTGGAAACGATTCTGGACCGGTATGATCGGAATCCGGAATATCACTTTATCGATACAAAATTCAGCCTGATCACCGGACAGGATTTTGCTGACGACGATCCGGTCCGGGGTAAAAACACAATCTATTCCTGGATTCAGGGGCGGGGGCTGGAAGCATTGGCGGGACATATCCGCTGGCTCCAGCAGGATCCGGAATTTTGTCCGGAAGAGACCGGTCCGTTAATCCGCCGCAGCCGCCGTGTTCTTGCGGAAGTATTTTCCAGCATGGAATCTTTGAGAAGCCTCAACGGCGGGCGTCTCTATTTTTTTATGACGCCTGCCGGTCAGGCGCTCCGCATGGACAGCCATGGCCATGTTGTTCCTTATAATTTACAGCCGGACTCGCCGTCCAATTTCAGCGATCTATTTTATATAAAAGGAATGGCGGCGGCGGCATACACGCTTGGGCTGAAAGAAAAACTGATCGAAAGCATGCAGTGGTTTCAGAAGCTGCACAACGATATTAAAACCGGCAATTTTGTTACCGACCAGCAGCAGCTGGATCCAAAAAATACCGCCGCCCGATTTGTCGAGGATCGCAACGCTCATGGCGTGTATATGATTTCCATTAGTGCAATTGCATTATTTTTAAAATGCGGCGGGAATCCGGAATTTAAACAGGCTGGCTTCGAATTCCTTGACCATGTTCTCAGCAACTATGTCAACCTGGACGGGAAATCACCTCTGTCGGAAAAATATGATATGTGGGAATTTGTGAATAAAAACGGTGATCCGTTTATTGATGAGAGAAATGTGCTGTTGAACGATCCGGGCCATGCCTGCGAATTTTCGGGCATTTCGATGGACATGATCGATGCCATGGAAAACCACACGGCGCTGAACGAAGCAGAACAAAACAAAATTAAGATGTATAAGCAGATTCTTCCTGAAATGATAAAGAAAAATTTTTCAAACGGATTTTCTGCGGAAGGGCGGGGAATCTCTAAAGCCGTTGATTTAATTTCGCGGAAAACAATAAACTCCGATATGCCATGGTGGTCTCTTCCGGAAACAATGCGGGCCGCGGCATTTGCCCGTCATTATGTTCCGGCAGAAAAAAAAGCCTGTTTTGAGGAGATCATCGCCAAATGCTCGAATGCATTTATTCAAAACTATGTTCAGCCGGAGCTGAATCAGATGGCGTTTCAGGTGATTGATAAAAACGGAATTCCGGTGAATACCATTCCGGCAACTCCGGATGCTGATCCGGCATATCATACCGGATTAAGCCTCATTGATTTTTTAAGAAAATAACCCGCGTTGCGGTATGCCGCCGCAGCGCCGGACTGTTTTTAAAGCATTTTAAATTAAAAAAAGCCGCAAAAATGCGCAAAAATCGCAAAATAATTATGAGCCGAATGATTGATAAACCACGCATGAACACGGATGCAGCGCTTCATTGCCTCTTTGTGAAAAATCCGTGTATTCGGTGTATTTGCCGTTTTCACTGTCCGCCTTTGGGAGCCTTTCTTCACTCCGTTTCGAATCGTGGTTTAAACATCTGCGTCATCTGCGGATTTCTCAAGGCAGGCAAGGATGCCTGCGGTACATTACACCTTTGTTTATTTTGCGACTATAATTTTTCTCAATACGCTCTAACGTACATTCATAGCACATCTTGCCCTAATGCGTTCGCCCGGTGTTATAGTTCATCCAGATCGGTCTGCAGTTCATCCAGCGTCCGGCAGATGTGCTTCCGGAATCCTATCGATCCAATTCCTTCTGATTCACCGGACGTCGTTTTAAACAGAACCCGATTGAGTAAAAATTGAAATGGGCTGAAGAACTTCTGCCGGCGCATTTTTACGTCTATTTCATAAATACGGAGGGATTCCATCTGCCGGATTTCGGGATCACAAGGCTGTCATCTTATAATTAAGCTTCTTCGTGAAATGCCTTTTCGTCTGTATAGAAACAAACGTCATTGGCGTAAGCAGGGTTTCCGGCGGCCGAAATTCCTGCGAGGTTGAGCTGCCCTTTGCCGTAGACCGCTTCACGCGTGCCGTCGATGGCCGGATTTACATATTTGAAAAACCAGTCATCAAGTTTTGCCCGCAGCGTTTGAATTTCCAGTGTAAACTGCGGATTTGAAATCTGGTCATACATTTCATCGGGATCGTTTTTCAGATCATAGAATTCATGCGGGCCGTAAGGGTACCGGTGAACATATTTATATTCATCCGTGCGGATCATGCGGACGGGTCCGTATTCATCGTAGATAATTACATCCTGATCAGCGGGCGGCTCTCCGCCCCGCAGATAGCCGGCAAAGCTGCTGCCCGGAAGACTGTCTTCATCGTGCGGGATCCTGAGCAGATCCAGCAGGGTGGGAAAGACGTCGTAGTGGCTGAGCATGGAGCTGCAGATGGCATTCCCCGCAAAGGTACCAGGCAGTGAAAAAATAACGGGAACTTTGACGGAGGTATCCCACATGTTCAGCGGAAAGGTTGCATTACCTTTGCCCCAAACGCCGTGATGTCCCATGTTCATGCCGTTGTCGCTCGAAAAAATGATGAGCGTATTTTCACGCAATCCGCTTTCCTCCAGCCAGTCGAGCAGCGTGCCGATGCCGTGATCCATAGCTGTGATCGCCGTGTAATAACCGCGCAGCAGTTCTTTCCGGCGTTCACCGGCTCCGGCAGGAGCGGAGTTGATCTGAAGCGGACTGAGCGGCAGATCCGGCGTGGCCGAAAAATCACAACAGTCATACAGGTCCCAGACTTCTTCCGGATGCTCTGCTTTATCCCATGGACTGTGCGGCGCGGTATAATGAACACTTAAGCAAAACCGGTTGGCCTGGTTCGCTTCGAGGAACTCAACGGCATTTTCTGTGATCACATCTGTAACGTAGCGCGTTTCAGTTTTCAGTTTTCCATCTTCAAACATCTGCCAGTCGTAATAATGCCCGCCGCCGAACGCGTGAGTTTTCCAAAATGTATGGCCTTTTTGCGGCGCGCCGTTATCGCCGAGGTGCCATTTGCCGGAAATTCCGCAAACATAACCGTCTTGCGCCAGATAATCGGTGAAGCCGCGGATGCCGTTTAAATATTCAACCGGCCGGTCAACACCGCGATACATTCCGTCCGGATCATCGATGTTACCTTTTTTCAACCAGTCATGAACGCCGTGCTGCGACGGAATCCGTCCGGTGAGAAACGACGCGCGCGCGGGTGAGGAGACCGGCGACACGCAGAAGAAATTTTCGAAGCGGATGCCGGATGCTGCCAGCCGGTCGAGATTCGGAGTCAGCACATCTTCATTTCCGGCGCACCGCATCGCCCAGTGCCCCATATCATCCGCCATTATAATTAACACATTCGGTTTCATTGCCATTCTCCGGTTTTTAAAACTGCTCCGGTGGATGTGTTATATTTCCCACCCATCAAAGCGCAGAAAAGGTATTCCGCCGGCCCGTCTTTCATTAGTATTTGCGGGCGTTCAAACCGTTCAGGCTTGCCGCCGAAATACAGATCCGATTTTCCATCCCCGGGTTGCGGCTCTGACCAGTGTAACCCATCCGGCGGACTCAGATAAAATCCGACGTGCGGATCAATAACGCCCATGTCTCGCATCAGCTACAGAATATCCACTTTTTTCTTACTCATAATGTTCCCGATCCGTTTTTATAAAAACCGTATAATATGCACCTAATTCAGATATTCAACGGATCAGAAACTTAACTGTTTCAATGGCTGTAAGACGGTGTCATGATTTTTTATCCGTGTCAACCGCACGCACCGGCATTAAAGCATCAACCTCTTTCAGCCAGCGGAACAGCTTTGTTTTCAACTGTTCCGCTTTTTCCGGGAACTGCGCAGCAAGGTTTCGCTGTTCGCGGAAATCGTCTTCCAGATCAAACAGAAACATCTCTTCAGTCACATAGGAATAAATCAACTTCCATTTACCGTCACGAATGGCCGTCGACATTCCATCATTATGATAATGAGGAAAATGCCAGTAAAGCGGCTCAGAACGTTTGAAATCTGATCCGGTGAATAAGGGCAGCAGGCTGACCCCCTCTACATCATTCGGAACCGGCTGATCGGAGCCGGTGATTGCAAGCAGAGTCGGTAGAAAGTCATACGAAATGACCGGCTCATTGCATACCGATCCGGGGCGGATCACCCCGGGCCAGCGCACGAGCGTCGGCACCCGGATTCCGCCCTCCCACAGGCTTCCTTTCACTCCGCGCAATGGAAGATTCCCTTCAAGGCCCCCGTTGTCGGAGGTGACGATGAGAAGCGTATTCTCTGTCAGCCCGGATTCATCCAGGAATTTCATTAAACGTCCGATGTTCTCGTCAACAGCAGCAATCATGGCGGCATAATTCGCCAATGCCCCGTACGATGAATCCACAAGATCCGGTCTTGGATGGTGCGGACGGTGAACCGAGTAATAACACAGATAGGCCAGAAAGGGATTTTCTCCGGATGTTTTGATGTAGTCCATCACCTCATTCGTCAGCCGGTCGGTCAGATATTCTCCTTCCGGACCGCTGCGGATCATGCCAAGCCCGTAAGGAGAGATATAGGTAGGCGGCGCTCCCACGGAAGCCCCGCCGATATTAATATCAAATCCCTGTCGATCGGGATGGTAATCAGGGAGCATAACTCCTTGAGCCTCGGGGTATGCCAGCGCGTTCTGCCCCGCCAGATGCCATTTTCCGAAAAATCCGGTTCGATATCCATCTTTCTTCAAAAGCTCCGCGAATGTGATCTCTGGCAGAGGCAGCCTGTCTCTGAATTCCGCCGGCATCATGGTCGCATTGTCCGGAATTCTGGCCCAGTTGCCGTCCAGGGTTCTGGGGATGTGCGATGTCAATCGCAGCGCGGCCGGTGATTTTCCCGTCAGCAGACTGGCGCGTGTCGGCGAGCAGACCGGAGACGCCGCATATGCATCAGTAAACACCATGCCCTGCCGAGCAAGTTGTCTGATATTCGGAGTTGAATACGGCGACGTTGAGTCCGGCAGAAACTGCACATCATTCCAGCCCAGATCATCCACTAAGATAAAAAGAATATTCGGTTTCTCCTGCGCAGCCGGTATGCACCCCGCCGCAATCGACGTACAAACCGCCGCGCATTTCATCAGATTTTTTTGCATCGTTTCCTCCGTTCCGTTTTCAGTTCTGTTTGTTCCCCGGTTAAAAGTTCCCGTCAGGGAGCGCTTCCTTCTGCAATAAACTCCACTCCTTCAGCGATATCATTAAAGTCATTATTCTCAAGCGTAACGGATCCGTTCCGCTCCAGCTGAATTACCGCAGCACTCAGGGGAGCCCCCTGCTCGCCGGGGAGAGGCGGCGGTAAAAAGAAAGCGGCGCTGTCTCCTGAAATTCCGGTAAAGCGATTGGCCTGAATCTGCAGCCCGTCAGTGTGAGTAGCATAGATCACGGGATGGATTGTATTATAAAAAACATTGTTCCGAATAGAGACCTGCCGGTGAAGGGGATTGGAGATGCTGTGAGGGAGAACAGAAACCGTAATCGACGGATCCCTCTGTATACCGTAAAATGCATTATTCTCAATCCCGATATTCTCCATGGGCGTATTTATGATCCAGTCGTTATCCATTTCCATGCGAATACCGCCGGATTGTTCGAAAACGTTACCACGGATCATTCCGTTTTTCGCAGTCGCCCGAATGGCACAGGCAAAATTAACGTGAAAATACCCCCGCTCAATCCGGTATCCGTCGCTTCGCCAGCGATCGGAAATAATGGTGTCTCCCCGCTCTACCGCCAGAGGCCGGTCAAGCACCAGCTTCCAGGGAGTCGTCTTCTTCCCTTTATACAATCTGGTAGGGTGCTCCGCCGGAACGGTTTCTTCCTGATCGCTCAACTTTTCCGCCGAAAGAACCGTGGCCGATCCGCGATAGACAAACGTCCGGCTGTCATACACATCAATGGTCGATCCGGCGTCCACATTAAAGCTGGATGCCAAATCGCGGGCAGCCGCCGTCATCGTCGTCGATGAAGAGGATTTTAAAACGATCGAATTATGAGACGGCAGCGCAACCGCGTCGTCCATGACTCCTTCCAGCTCAAAGTCTGAAATCTGCAGGCCGTGCTTACAGAAGTTCACGCGGAAACCATCCAGGCAGCTGGAGATCAGCCGCGCGGTATTGGGCCGGCGGATCAGCCGTACATTCTGCAGGCGATACGGTTTCTCCCCGTCATACTCGCCGATCCATCCCAGGCGGGCCGATGCGTAAATATTGACTCTGTCAAAGGTCACATTCGAGCTTTTGGTCAGCATCATATAGTTTCCGTTATAACGCGGCGCCAGAACAATTCCGTCGCCTTCAACGATACCGAACCAGGGCAGACCGGTGTCGCGCCCTTGCAGGGAAACAGTCACGGTACGGGTTGTTTCATCATACACGGCGGGCTGCCCCCGGTCATGGCCCGCAACAAACGTTGCACTATACGGGTGTCCCGGTTCCGGTTTAAAAACATGAATCCGTGCATACCCGTTCGGAGGAGTGGCCTGAAACTGAGCCAGAGCCTCTTCAAACCCCTGATCCAGCTCGAAGCGTACCGGCGGATACGCACCTTCGCCGACTGAAATCACCCGGCCTTGCACCCAGGGCAGAGGATCATAGTCGACCGTATAATTGCTGATTGTAAAATCTGAACAGCCGGTGATCGTAAGAATCCGCTGCTTCACTCCGGCCACCCAGAACGTCGATCCGGAAAAATCGATGGAAACTCCCTCCAGCCCGTCAAAGAGCAGAGCGTCCTTCCCGTTATCCATAAATCCTTTAAACCGGTAGTTGTCTGCGGGAACAACAATCGTCTTCTCTCCGGATTGAATCCGTCGATTCAAGTCCGCCACCATAGTCCGGGCGGCCGCGGTCTGCCTGCTCTTTTCTTCTTCGCTCCACCCCGCGATTTCCGGGGGATACGCAGTGTTTTTTTCACGTTCAGAGGTGAACTGAATGCTGCGGCCGTTGTTTCGACGGTGAACCATGCCCAGAACCGTATCTCCCGATTCCGGTTTCAAGCGGAAAAACCCATCCGGGGTGTTCTCCGGAAAAGCAATTTGGAAAAGCCCCTCCCCGTTGCAGCGCCACATCAATGCAGGAGCTCCCTCCTTCACAGGCTCCGCACGAACAATATGCACCCTGGATGCATGGTCTCCTTCCAGCCGGAACACGGCCGTTCCGGGTCCGGTAACAGAAAAACGGGTGACGTAAACGTCATTCGGATCGTCCGCCTGTGCCGTCAGTAAGAAAGCGGTCATCAGCATCACTTTGTGCATCATATCAATCTCCCTTTATAATTTGTATCCCGTCCACACAGATGTTATCCGCCCCGGCGTAGTAACGCGCGTTCCCGTTTTTGTCATCAAAAACAAAGACTGCGAATTCAACCGTACTTCCCGGCGCCATTGCATCGGCCTGGGCTAAAGACCAAGACACGGTCCGGGCATACACATTGGCTTCGGGCGGCAACCCGTATTCGGAGAGCGGTGCGCCGGTCTGTGCGTCATATAAAACGCTGCCCATAGTATCCGTACGATCATATTCAACATTCCGGACCCGCTGCCGGATACCCTGGCTCACCCATCCGGTCTGATTGATGTTATATGCAATATAGGCAGACACCGTATATGCGTTCGTATCTGCCACCATACCCAGCAGGGTCATCGAAAGCGAGGCCGCCCGGAAATCGATGGATACATCCGGCGCGGCGGTCAGACTGAACACAAACCGGGAGTGCGTTTCATCATACGCCGCCACAGGATCTGCGATATCCCGGGAGCTTAGGGCGAACAGGCGGTTTTCCGGATCAGCAAGCCTGTATGCCGGGGCGGAAAGCCCTCCGCCGGAAGCCGCTGTTCCTTGAATATAAGCGACCTCCGAAACTGCAACGCCGTTCATCTGTTCCAGGCGTGCCTTACAGGTGTCCGGACCGGCGAATGTGTATGTGACACCCGCTTCGCCGGCTTGCGGCGTTGTGTTGCAGATCCACGCTTCGATCACTCCCGCCATCGCTGCCTCTGTGCCGGGTTGCTGCCCGATGAGATTCACCAGTTCGTCCGGACACTCCTGAAGATCAAAAAGAATATTTCCTTTGGGATGAATGACATATTTAAACCGGTCGGTCACCGCGACCTTCCACTCCGCCGTCTCTGCAAACGCCGCCGTCCGGCTGTAGGTGCCTTTTCCCGTCAGCAGCGGAAGCAGGCTCTCTCCGTAACTTTTCCGCTGATCTGCGGCAGAGGCTCCGGCCAGCTCCAGAATCGTCGGGGCAAGATCCAGAGTTTCAACCGGACGGTCAATCACCTGTCCCGGAATAAACCATCCCGGCGGTCCGGCGATAATGAGCGGAGAGTTGACGGAGCCTTTGTAATAATCGCCTTTGCCCCACAACCCGTGATCGCCCAGCATAGAGCCCTGATCCCCGGCAAAAACGATCACCGTATGATCGATCTGCCCGGACTCTTTCAACGCCTCAAGAATCCGTCCGACCTGTGCGTCCAGCGCAGTGATCATTGCGTAGTACCCGGCGCGGAACCGCCGGATGTGCTCGACACTTAACTGCGGATGCGGCGTATCGCCCAGAGGAAGCCGCATCTCTTCCCAATCATACATGCCGGCGTATGGCTCCGGTGGATCCGCCGGCGGATGCGGATCCAAAAATTCCACCCATAGGAAAAACGGATTCTGCCGATCGTACGATGCGATCCAGTCCGCCGCATGACCGGCTATAAACGTATCCTGCCGGTCTTCTTCCGTCAGAGCCGCCGGTGTAAAACCTCTGCGTCCTGAAAAACTGGTGAAATGCTCCTGATAGTGCGCCTGCAATACTTCCAGCAGTCCCCTCTCATGAAGATAGTCCTGATACGGATCATTCCCGGGCATATATTGCGCTGTAGCGACCGAAACTTTTCCGCTCATACCGAACGTGTAATCAAACCCGATCGTTTGCAGTTCCTGTTTTCTAATCTCCATCGGACTCCCCGAAAACCCGCCCTTCGCCGGCTTGAAGTGATCTTTCCCGATCAACGCCGTAGTGTACCCCGCCCGCCGGAGAGCCAGCGGGAAGGTCCAGACGCCCGCCGCCAATGGTCCGTCCTGATTATGGTAAATCCCTGTATTATGCGGATAAGATCCGGTCAGCAGCGCATTGCGCGAAGGTGAGCACTGAGCACCTTGACAGACGTGATTTCGAAAGAGAATGCCCCGGGCAGCCAGCGCATCAAGATTCGGTGTATGCACCGGATCGCCCATGCAGCCCAGCGCCTGGAAATGGTGGTCATCCGATTCAATAATGATAATATTCGGACGGGCGGATAGATCATCAGCCGGAGTTGCCGCGGCAAAGATCATCAGACTTGCAACATTCATTTCGGTATCCTTATTTTTTCTGCACGCGAATTAACTGGACTTCGCCGGCGACGGCGGGATCGATTGAAAATTCAATCGCGCCGTTTTTCGCTGTAAACTCACCGATGAGCTTTTCGTCGCGGTGGAGTTTTTCAACGATCCAGATGCCGCCGTCAGCCACCGGAAGTTTTACTGTTCCGGCAACCTGTCCGTATTTTTCCAGCAGCTCTTCTTCAAACTCTATGTTGTTACGGTACCAGCCGTAATAGTTGCGGAAAACGGCGAGATAGACTGTTCCGTCGTTTGCAGTGCGATGCTGCACCTGAAAGCCGGGCTGTGAGTCTGCCGTGACAAATACCGGACGTTCAACACCGGCCCAGTTCAGCCATTCGTTTACGATGGAGACATTCCAGCCGACCGGCGAATCCCACGATGTACTGGCGGTGATGCGCGCCGGCGGATCAATATATTTTACATTTGAAATTCCGCGCAGCGCTTTTTTCAGTACGCCGGTAGAGTTGACGGATTCCGCCGCAATATGTCCGGCATCGCCGACAACCACGGTTTTGATGCCGGCTTCGGCGGCGGCGGTAATTTTATCAATCAACGCCTGCGGCATGATTTCGCCTTCAGCAAAAATGAGCTTGAATTTTGAGAAATCGACCCAGTCGCAATATTCATCCGCAAAGTGCGCCGGCACTTGCGCCCATTCGAACAGCGCAGAATAAACCTGTTTTCCGGCGATGTCATCGAAGACACCGCGGCGCTCACCGTTAACCAATGCGTCCGTGCGGCAGCCGACCACGAGAACTTCCGGCGAATAAAATTCGCCGCGCAGATAATCATTCCAGCGCGGCTGCGTTTCTTTCAGAAACGGATAGTTGGTATGGAACAGCGCGTGAACCGGATTATAATAATCAGGATGCATCGATTCTGCCGTGGAACGCAGCAGCCACACGGAACCGTACCCGAGATAAGATGCGAAATAGTTGGAGGCATCGGTGATCGACCGGCTGGTGGGAACATGCCGGTGCAGCTCTTCTACAAACGGCACACCGTTTTGAATGGCCATGCTGCGCAGCATGCCTTCGCGGAAACCGGGAGAACCTTCATTTTTCATGATCGCATTGTACTGCTTCAGCAGCGGAATAGTTTTTTCAACGGCGTACGAATTGGATTTGCGGTCGAACAGGATGATTCGCCTGGAGTCAATGCTGCGGATCAGTTCAAGCACTTCGCGCGTGTTTTCATACGTTGTGTAGGAGCAGAATTCGATAAAGTCGCGCCAGCCCGCCGAGAGATCAGGTCCCTGATCTTCGGTTTTCATTCCCGGCACAACCAGCAGCGGTGTCAGTTTCGCCGGTGCGCGGCCCTGAGCGATCAGCCATTTATTAAATTCCTCCTGCGCGGTATGCGAATAATCTGTGACAAACGGCTCCGGCAACACCGCAGCGGAAAACGGCGTGTTGTAGAGGGTAAGACCGTAGAATTCCGGCATGGCGCGATAGCGGCACAGCAGCTGGCGCAGATAATTATGCCAGCCGTTTTTCACCGCCGGAGACAGCGGATGTACCAGTCCGGTTTTAATTTTAAAATCCCCGAACTGATTGCGGAACGGCGAGTCGTTCATCCAGCGCGGAACCCAGAGTCCGCCGCTGGTCGGTGTGTAGCTGAAAAAAATCTTTGCATTCTGCGCAGCAAGAATTTCCATTTCCTTGTCGAAAATCCCCCAGCGGAAAACTCCGGGCAGCGGTTCAATATTCGCCCAGCCGGCTTTGACTGCAAAAATACCCTGATCGCCCAGCTCCGACATCCGTCCGGCCCACTCGCTGAAATCGTCAAAGTTGAATGTCTGCGTATATGGATAAACTGCCGACACATGAGTTGCCTGCTGATATTCTGTCATCACATACGCGTGTCCGCTTAAAAAGTCATCGCGTCCCGGAATTGAATCCGGCACATCACCTTGCGGTGCGGTTTCCAGAATTCCGGCGGCGCCGAAATGGCAGATGGACTGATCCATCACTTTTCCGTCGACGCGGTATTCAGCTTCCGCAAAATAGTCGGAACCCTCCGTTAACGGAACCGGAATCAGTATTTCTCCGGCGGCGGCGGGAAAAGAGTTCGAAACGATTTCAGTGCCGGTATAATCCACCACGCTGATCTGAAAAAATCCGGCACTGTTCACATCTGTCCGGTTGCAAACCAGCTTCAAGTTTCCCGTTCCGGTTCCCGCCGGAAAAACCTCTCTTGCGCGTCCGGTGGTTAATGCAAATTCCGGCGCAACGGCCGCCGGCATTCCGGCGCTGCTTTCGCCGACATACACTGTAAAACGGCGCATGCCGTCGAACTCACCAGCGCTGTTCCAGACTTTTGAATCGACAACATATTTTCCAACCGGCAGCTCCGGCAGAACAATTTTCTGGTCAAAAAGAGTTTCCGGCGCGGTACGGTTGACGGTTGAATTTCCGGTGGCGGACCAGACGATGCCGCCGTTATAACCGGCGCGGATTTCAAGCTGCCAGCGGATATCGGTTTTATTCAGCGCCGTAAAATCGTCCGGAAAAAAAAACAGCGGTTCATTCTGCACAGAACGATACCGGTCGCTTAAATATGCATAGAATGAGGCATCGCGGGGGAACTGCGTTTTCCATTGCGGGAATTTCAGACGAAATGTGCCGGTGCCGTTCTGCATCGCGGTTTTGCGCGGGCTGTCATAAAGCCCGCCCCAGCGGTCGCCGGGTTTATTCGGTACAATTTCAATGCCGGCGAGCGTCAGCGGTTTCGGCCAGAGTTTTGCGAGCACTTCATCGCAGTTTTTTTTTGGCAGACGCTCACGCAGTTCGGCTTCCGTCGGCATATATAAACTCGTTGATTCCGCCATATTCCAGAGCGACCATTCGTTGCGGCGGGCCGGAGTATTATTAATCGCCGGACCGTCGATATGCGAATCCGTTACAGCAACGGTGTGAATTTTCCCGGCAGCATCTTTTACCAAAAAGCGGAGATATGCATCTCCGCTTTCGATGGCAAACCAGGCGGTGATTCTCACCGCTGCCGCCGGAATTTCAACCGGCTTCGGCGGTGTCAGCCGGACGGGTTCATGCTCCGGCGATTCATATTGAATTACTGCACTGCCGTTTTCTTTTCCGGCGATAGAACCGAACGCTTCAATTCTCCAGCCGTCGAACGGCGCCGGCGCCGGTTTTCCTTTCACTGCGAGCGCTATGCCGGTACTTGCGCTTTTGCCGGAACCGACAATTAAATTCAGCGCACTTCCATTTACTTCGAAATAAACACTCCGGCCGTTAATGTCCACCGCGTTCGATTTTCCAACATTCTTAATATTGGCGGCATTAATTTTTCCGGCGAGCAGTTTATACGTTCCATCTTTAACGCCGGAATGAATTCCGGCGACGTCTGTCGCACTGAAATTTTTGAATGTAAACGCTGCTGCCGTCAATGGTTTCGTTGAGAATGCCAGCTGTGCGCCAGCGGCAAACGACACCGGCGCACCAAGAACACCGTTGCCGCCGAACACTGCGCCGGATTCGACGCTGATCAAATTCGTGACCGAACTGAATTCACCGTCAATAATCAGTGTGCCGGCTTTTACAACGGTTGTGCCGGAATAGGTTCCTGTCCCGGAGAATGTCTGGGTTGAGCCGCCCTCCTTAACCAGGCTGAAGGTGGAGGCCCCGTCAGGAGCCATGCCGTCCCGGAGCGTACCGGAGAAATTAAAACTGCCGGACGCTCCGTTTATCAGCAGACTCCCGGCGTTTATAATATCCTGAGTAATACCCTTAGCATCTGATTTCGATTGAATCGATCCCGTTCCGGATATCCCGGCAACGGTTACTCCTCCGGTTGTGCCGGCGTTATTCGATTCCCAGACCGTCATACTTCCATTGTTCAGTGCCACAGTGTTTAACACCGTATTCCCACGAGAACGGAGCGAACCGGCTATCGTTGTGTGTCCGGCGACGGAAAAACTGTTCAATGCCGCCACCGATGTTCCGACATTTAAAAAGTGCTCCTGCACATCCAGATTCCCCAGAATATTTACGGTCAGCAGTGCATCTCCGTTAATGAATGCAAATATTTGACGTCCCGCTTTAATGAGATCACCGGTAACGGTCATCGTCTTCGCTGTACCCGTTGCCTGCAAGCGCCACATGTTTGTTAACACAACATTGATTCCGCCAATCGTCCAGTCGTCCACATTAATCCGCAAGTTTGCATGAGAGCTTCCTTCTGGAGAACGGATCACTGCATTGCTTCCGGGGATTGCAGCAGCGGCAAACCAGCCGGTTCCGTCATACATCTCCCAGTTGCCTGCTACGCTTAGGTGTGCATTTGCGGTAGTGTTGACCCACCGGTAATCGCCGGAATTCTGTGCAACCGCGCCTGATATGAACATACTTAAAACAGCGGTTATCTGAAAAAAACGATATCGCATAATAATCTCCCTATTAAATTATTAATAAAACGGGATACATCCGGCTTATCGCCGGATGTATTTTTCGTTTCTATTATAGATCTATTACAGAGATATTTTCTTGCGCAGAAACAGGGTAATGCTTCCTGTAAATATGAACAATCCAATCGTTGCGGCTTCAGGAATAACGACCAGACTCAATCCCGTGCCGGTCAACTCAAGATAAGCATCCTTCCCGTTGCCGATATCCGCGGCATTTGCTTCCCCCAGATTATTCACTGTTCCGGTGATTGCGCCGGTGAGCAGCATATAAGTACCCAGCGCCGTATCCTCATCCAGTCCGTAAATATCACCCATATCAAATCCGGCGAAATTCGCATCCGCCGTTAAGGTTGACGTGAGCGAAAGCAGCGCACCGTCTGCAAACTCAACCATTGCGCCGATCGCTCCGGTTCCGCCCAGCATCGCACCGGCAGAAACGGTGAAGGTATTGGTGACTGCGCTGAAATCGCCGTTAATCAGCAGTGCGCCGCCTTTTACTTCCGTTGTGCCGGAATAGGTTCCCGTACCGGAGAATGTCTGGGTTGAGCCGCCCTCCTTAACCAGACTGAAGGTGGAGGCCCCGTCAACATGCATGCCGTCCTGGAGCGTACCGGAAAAATCAAAACTGCCGGATGCTCCGTTGATGAGCAGACTCCCGTGGTTTACAGTTGCCTGATTAATACCGGTGGCATTTGATTTTGATTGAATCGACCCCGTTCCGGATACCCCGGCCGCAGTTACTCCGCCACTTGTGCCGTCGTTATTCGATTCCCAGACCGTCATACTTCCATCGTTCAGTTGCACGGTGTTAAGCACCGTATTTCCATGAGAACGGAACGAACCGGCAATCGTTGTGTGTCCGGCGACGGAAAACCCGTCCAAAGCACCCAGCGCTGTTCCGGGTTGTAAAAAGTGCTCCTGCAGATCCAGATTCCCCAGAATGTTTACCGTCAGACCACTGCTGTCCCCATTATAAAATATTAACGCAGCATTTCCTGCTTTAATGAGATCACCGGTAACGGTCATCGTCCTCGCACCACCATGTCCCTGAAAGCGCCACGAGCTTGCTAAATCAACATTGATTCCGCCAATCGTCCAGTCGTCCACATTAATCCGCAAGTTTGCATGAGAGCTTCCTTCAGGTGAACGGATCACCGCATTGCTTCCGGGGATTGCGGTAGCGGCAATCCAGCCGGTTCCGTCATACATCTCCCAGTTGGTTAGTACGCTTAGGGGTGCATTTGGGGTAGTGTTAATCAACCGGTAATCGCCGGCGTCCTGTGCATGCAGTCCAAGCGCTGTGAGTATCACAGCCATAATTACTGACTTCTCTCTCTTCATGTTCCCTTCTCCTTTGGTTGCGTTCCTTTCCGGCCGGCGGCGCCGGAATACTCTGTTAATTCTGTTCCGCCTGTAAACTATTCCACTTGAACTTCTGTCAGCCGTGCGGGCAGTTCACGTTCATCCCGCAGCCACCGGAATTCATTGTTTTCCATCGTCGCCAAAGATCGTACAGCGTCCAGCGCGCAGATAAATCAGTTTTTTATTTACACGCTTAACCTGTTTGCTTAACTTTCCGGCCATGCAACCAGTAAAAACAATCCGCCTTATCGAGATCGCCGCCGCTGCCGGTGTCACGTCCGCCACCGTGTCGCTGGCGCTGAATAATTCACCGAAAATTTCTGAAAAAACAAAAGAGCGTGTCCGGCGGCTGGCATGCGAGCTGGGTTACAAGCCCGACCTCGCCGCCCGCAGCCTCGCGCAGAAAAAAGCCAGCGGCAGAACATATCTTGAAACGCTGGCACTGCTTGATTTCGGACATTTTCCGGAAACACTCGTGCTCGAACAGTTAAAAGAGTATTGTGCAGGAACCGGTTACCGGCTCGAACAATTTAATCTCACAGATAATGAAGCTGAACAGAGAGCGCTCAGCCGGATGTTGACCATGCGCGGCATTCGCGGACTGCTCATTTGCGCGCACAGCGCGCCGGTCGGCAGCTGGAAGCTGGAATGGAAAAATTTTGCCGGCGTTGCCTTCAGCAGTTCGCTGCACGAAAAATTCATTCACAATATCATGTGCTGCTCCTATCAGGACGTCTACGGCTCCATGATCCGGATTCACGATCTCGGCTATGACCATCCCGGCTATTTTTATTTCCGAAAAGTATTCGACCACTGGGAAGCCGGACTCGATATTGCCCGCCGCACATGGGGACGCAACACCGCAACGCCGAAATTCTCCTGTAAATCTGAAACTGAATTTGAATATAAAACATTCCGGAAAACATTCCGACAGTGGATTGAGAAAGAAAAGCTGGACATCGTCATCTCACACAGCCGGCGGCTGCTTCCGCTGTTCGCAGCGTGCGGGCTCCGTGTGCCGGAGGATATCGGCTATTTCTGTGTCGATATCGATCACGCTGATACCGGCATTTCCGGACTGCTTCAGCAGCGCGAGACTGTAAGTCGAGTAATGCTCGACCTGCTCCACGGCATACTCACCCGCAACGAACTCGGCCCGCCGGCGCTCCCCTTCTGCATCAACATTCCGGCGGAATGGAATGCCGGAAAAACAATCATTCAGAAATCACCGGGATGATGCGGTTTTTTGTAAAATGATGCCGGCAGCGAAATATAAATACGAAAAAACCTTCGTCAGCACATGTTGTTATTTTACGCATCAGGCTGATGCTGTCCTGCTGATAAAATTCGCCGCTGGAATGTCTGCGGGCATCACCGGGATTTTCTCCGCAAACTGGTTTTTAAGTTAACCGATTTTCTCCTGTCGCAGTAAATATGCCTGCGCCGAAAAATCACCGGCACATTGCGCCAAAAATTTTCCGGCAGCAATTTCTGCCGTCGCCGGAATATGAGAAAACTGCTTTTCAATGCTCCAGTTACCGGAAATCTCAAATTCAATTTTTTCTGGAGATTGTGCAAAGGAATGAATCACGATCAAGGCCGATTTCCCGTCAGCGCCGGTGCGTACATTCGCCTGCCAGCCTTGCGGATAATTATAGCTGTGCGGACGCTTGCCGAAAAATTCAGTGCGTCCGGTTTTAATCACCGGTACGGCAGCAACATAAAAATCGAGTGCTTCTTTCAACCGCTTCATTTGAACATCTGACAGCTCGTGAATGTCGCCGGACAGACAAAGCCGTCCGAGAAATCCGGCGGCCAGCGAATAGACAAGCCGTTGATCAGAATCGGATTTTCTCAGCACAGCCCATATTTGACTTTGCCGCGGAGGAATCAGCAGCTGCAGCTTTGCGGCGATGATTGGAATATCCTGCCCTTCATGGGCATCTGAAAAGGACCCCATCGATGCCAGCTGCATCATCGACGGCTCAAGACGGTGTCCGCCGGCTGAACAGTTTTCAATCACTAAATCAGGAATTTCTGCGCGCAGACTGCGGAAAAATTTCTGTACGCCAAGGACATGCTGACGCAATCCTTCGCCGAGCGAATCGGGATCGTCGCAGCCGAGGCTGAGTGTATCGTTATAATCCACTTTCAAATAACGCAGACCGCTGTCGCGAATCTGACGCGTTACGCGTTCGAACAGATAATTATGAACCCACGGATCGCGAAAATCCCAATACCGGCGCGTGCCGGATTGAAAAACAATCCCATCACGCTGAACCTGGTGTTCAGTTTCGTTCCACGCCTTTGCTCCTTCGTTGCAAACTTCAAATTCGAACCATGCACCGGTAAGAAAACCACGTTTTTTCAATGCATCGACCACCGGCTTCAATCCGCCGGGGAATGCGTTTTCATTTACAATCCAGTCGCCGTTTGCCTGACTGCGCATGCCTTCCGGACGCACCGCCCAGCCATCATCAATCACGCAGTATTTTACCGGCAGACCTGTTAACCGGTCGGCAATCGCAATCATGCTGTCGTGCGTTGGATTGCCCCACGACGTACACCAGTCGTTAAAAATAACCGGCAGCGCTGCTTCGCTCTCAATTTCCGGCACACGCGTTTCTTCAACGTTAATAAACCGCTGACACAAATCAAAAAAGGTTCCTTGCAGACAGGAAAGCATAGCGACCGGCGTTGTAATTGTTTCGCCGGCGGAAAGTGTTTTTTTCCAGTGCCCGAAATCGCGGTCGGCAAGTCCGCCGGTTAATGTAATCGTATCGCCGCGCCGGATAACCTCTATCTGCCACGATCCCGCCCACGCGAGTTTTACACCCCATACCACGCCGTTTTCTGTATCTTCAATTCCGGCGAGCGGGAAAAATTTACGTACCGGCAGAGTTCCAACCTGTCCAAATTTTTCAACACGCATTCCGTGCGAAGACCATGAGCGTTCCAAATGAATATCTTCCAGCAGACACGCTTCATGGCGGCCTTCTGCACTCCACCACGAACGGAACCGATGCAGTTTTAACCGTTCCGGTGCGTCGTCTTCCCTGTACGGCGTAAGTCCGCTCAGCGCGAACGATGAAAGCAGCTCAAGTGTTAACGGCTCACTCGACTCATTGATCACTTCGCTGAAAATTTCAATCGCCGGATTTCCTTCCCGGTACAGCAGATGGCTGACGCACCGTAAACCGCGCGGATGCAGAAACACGGTTTGAATATCTTTTACACCGGAGTTTTCAACAATGTTCTGCGTTTCAAATTCCAGTGCTTCGGTACTGAAGCTGTCGAACATGGATACTCCGCCGGCAAAACCGTCGCGGAATTTTTCATCGAGCAGTTTAATCTGCAGCAGATTATCACGCGGAAACTGCGCCGGGATTTTAATGTTCCGCATTTTATTAAAACCCTCCACTGCCACACCGCTTAAAAACTCGCGATGCTGTTTTACCGCGCCGGACGTTCCCGCCGGAATCAATTCAAACCGCATTCCGTTCATGTTTTCTGTGCGGATGAAACGCGCAACCATATCACCGAGTTTATGTTCCGTGATCTGTTCCTTACTCATCTGTTTCTCCCAAAATGATTAAAACCGGCGCACTGAATTATCGGATTGCATTTCAAAGTAAACCGCAATTAGGTTTAAGCGCTTAACTTTTTTGGTATGTTCATGTTACAAAACCATCTTAATTTATTCTGCTGTTTTACTGGACGATTTTAAATCCCGGCGGTGTAACACAGAGAAAAGCGGCATTAGCAAAAGAAAATAATTATATGGTGCGAACAGTATCTTGCACTTCTGACCAGCGCGCGCCGTATTTGTGCAGGCGGATCACCGGATCGTCTTTTTTATTTTTCTGACGCAGCGCATCTGTTGCCCAGGCGTAAACGCGGTTTGTGTTCGCACGATATTCTTTCAGACGCGCTTCCATTTTCTCACGCACGTTCTGATAATCCGGATCACTGAACAGATTGTTCAGTTCGCCGGGATCGTTTTTGCAATCATACAATTCGCCGTCCTCCGGCATTGTATCGTAATGCACAAAGCGGAACTGATCGTCGCGAACGGCGTAAACGGCATCCTGCGGCGCAATAAAATCCCATTCACACACGGTAAACTCGTGTCCGTTTCTTCTGCCTTCGGCTTCCGGCAGAACAGAACGTCCGTCGATTCCTTTTTCGTTTTCAATTCCGGCGAGCGCGGTGAGCGTCGGATAAAAATCGGTATTTTCAATAATCGCATCAATCGTTTTCCCTTTAGGAATGCCGGGGCCGGCAAGAATAAATGGAATGCGATGAATGGATTCATAGATGCCGAAATTTTTCAGTGTCATGCCGTGTTCACCGGCAAAATCGCCGTGGTCGGCAGTATAGACAATCACTGTATTTTCAAGTTCGCGCTGTTCTTCAATTTTCTTGAGCACTGCACCGATCGCTTCATCCAGCATTGTGATCAAAGTAAAATGCGCCGCCATTTGAACACGAAGATCAGTACTGTCTGTTGAGCGGTACGGATAACCGGAACCGTCTCTCACGGCAGTATAATCACGCATGAATTGCGGTTTTCCGGCAAAGCCGCGCTCCAGATAATCCACTGCATTCTCCGGCAGCGTCAGCATTTCCGGATTATAATCATGTGCGCGGCTTTCCGGCGGTGAGAACGGATTGTGCGGACGCTGGAAACTGACTTTCAGGAAAAACGGCTTTTCACGATTTCGTTGTTCAAGAAATTCAACGCCTTTGCGTCCCGTCCATGCTTCAAGCGAAAATTCTTCCGGCAGTTCGCTGACGAATGCCTTATCGCCCCGGTCCGGGTGTCCCGGGACTATTCCGCCGTGATCGTAAAGATCGGCGATACCCGCTTCAATCAGGTCGTTAAAATAATGGCATGTCTGCGGTTTATATGAATCAGCATCAGTCAGATCGGAAAAACGGAAAAATTCAAACCCGTCGCGAATCCAGTGCGCCGGCAGATGCGCTTTCCCGACCAGTCCCGTTTCATAACCGTTTTCCCGGAACAGGCGGGCAACGTTCGGAGAAATACTGTGAACATCGCGTACCACATTGCCAGAAATACCGTGCGTCTTCACATACTGTCCGCTCATCAATGTACAGCGTGCCGGCGCACAAACCGGATTATTGGTGTACGCGCGATTGAACAGCACACCGTTTTTTGCAATCCTATCGAGATTCGGCGTTCTCACATCCGGATGTCCTGCAACGCCCATGCAATTCGCATTATGCTGATCGCTCATCAGCCACAGAATATTCACTTTTTTCTTACTCATAATTCTCCTGATATATTAGAAATCAAAATATTGGAGTGATTAATTATATATTTTATTAATGCTCTCAATAACATATAAAGTTAATCGCTTGAACTATAGGAAAAATGTAAAAAATGTTTGCGGTATAAATTCCGTCGTACTCACTGGCCGGGAACAGGTAATCCAGCCGGTGCGATACGGATTATCTGTAATCCATTCCGGCGCGATGAATTCTGAGCGACAGACGATTTGTCTGAAAACCGCTTTCAACATCACAGGCCTTTTCACTATGAAAATACATTTCCACCGGTTCTTTGCTGATCGTAATAGTGTCAACAAGGGCATCACCTTTTATAAATTTCTCCCGCAGGTCATGCGGAACACTCTGTCCCGGTGGCATCAGTTAAATATCAAACAGCGATCCCGGTATTTTAACCGGATACTTTTTGAAAAACCATGGCCGATTCTTCTTCCGGCCATTCACCGGTTTCTCATAAATGCTTATAAACCTGCAGGAATTGCAAGCGTCCGGAGCTATTGTTCAGTTCCGGTGCAATATGATGCTTCTCCATATAATCGTTGAAATATAAGAAATCATCGGCGCAGCATGACCAAGGGCACGCTGCCGGCGCGATACATAAAATAAAAATTCTGAACACGCATTTCCCATGTAATTTTTTTTATTTACTCATATTCCCATTTTTTCAACCACGGATCGGAGGTTGCAGACTGGAATATTTTTGTCTTCACTGAAAATTCGTCGACGAGCGTTTGGTATTCGGGCAGTCCGGCGAGATTTTTAATTTCATTCGGATCGTTTTCGAGATCGTACAGTTCAAAGCGCGGACGGTTCAGATAGTCATTCGCCTGCCGCAAACCGATCATTGCGGTGCGTCCTTCTTTCACTGGACGCCACGCAGCAGAACTCCACAGATCGCTACTGAACGGATAAGAAAGTCCGGCGGCAAGATTCCAGATGAATTTATATTTTTTCGTACGGATTACGCGCATTGGATAATAGGTTGTGACCTCGTGAAATGTGTGCGATGCATAAATTTCGTCGCGCCAGTCTGCAGGGCTTGCCGTATTCAGAATTGAACGGAATGATTTGCCGTGAAATGTGGCGGGATCATAATGAGTTCCGGCGAAATCAAGAATGGTCGGTACGAGGTCAACCCACGTAATCATGGCATCGCTGACAACACCGGATTTTGATTCAGGTGTTTTGACGATGCACGGCAGTTTTATGCCGGCGTCGTAAAGCGTTGTTTTGGAACCGGGGAATGCGGCGCCGTTATCGGAAATGTAAATGATGACGGTGTTATCATATTTGCCGGCGTCTTTGAGGATACTGAACAGATGCGCGATGCCGCGGTCGAGCCGTGCAATGGCCTGATAATATAAGGCAAGCTCGGCGCGCGTTTCAGGATCGTCGTTTAAAAACGGCGGAACAATGACATCGTCCGGCGAATAAACCTGCTCGATATCTCCGGGATATGCTTTCGCCGGATTTCCAAACGCATTGGGTTTTAACGGATTGGGCTCAACCACGCCGCGCCGGTGCGGATTCGCCGACGCCCAGTAAAGAAAAAACGGGCCGTCTTCGTTGATGAATTTGCGGCAGACTTCCGACATTAAAATATCGTCACGCCCATAGAGCATTTCATCTTCAGGATCAAGGCCGCCGGTGAATGGAAAAATATTCCACGGGGCATAATGCCGTTTGCCGATGCGACCGGTACGATAACCCGTTTCGTTCAGCATCGCGGGCAATGTCCGGACGTTATCGAACGCAGAAAAATGATGGAAACTATGTGTTAAGCCATAAGTTCCGTTCGCATGATTATGCAAACCGGTGAGAATAGCAGAACGGCTCGGTGAACTTGAGGCCGCAGTGCAAAAGGCATTTATGAAACGTGTTCCTGCCGCAGCTAACGCGTCAATTGCCGGCGTGGAAACAACGGGATTACCGTAACAGCCGAGCGCCTCCTGTCCGTGGTCGTCCGAAACCAGAATGATGATATTCGGGCGTTCATCTGCCGGAACACTTGAATTTAAGAAAGCAGCACCAGCGACAGTAAAAACTAGATTTTTCGTCATATGCATCTCCATTAATTTACTGATCCGTCGTCCTGATCATTTTCGCGACCGGCCTGTTTCAGCATACGGAACATGACGGCAAGGTCCCGGGTTCCGCCGGTTATATACCAGATTACAGTCAATGAAGACAGAACGGTCAGCGTGATCGTCACAATATACCAGAATTTTCCCCAGACATCATCCGAGATGGTCATCGACATATTGAGGATTGTTCCGGCAATGATCATGATAATCCACAGCAACGTATAGCCGGCAACGCCGGACGCAATCAGTTTATCAACAAAGCTGTACTCTTTACTTACGCCGAGAATACGCCAAATCAGCGCCGGACGGGCGTGCATTACAACCTGATCGCCGGCAACGGCGTATTCGCCGCGATGCAGCAGTTTATCCATATTAAACGGCTCTTTATATGTAATCAGCGAAACAATAATGTAGAGCACAACGCAAATCGCGGATGTTATAAACGATGCCTGCATTCCATTCAGCGGAAAGTTCGGCGCAAGCGAAGCCAGGCCCGGAATATCATTCCACCAGGTGCGAAGAACAACACTGATAACCGCCAGTATGCTGCTGACGATCATCACCGTCCACGCACCGGCGGCGGTGCCGCGTTTCCAGTAAAGACCGCCGATAATTACTGAACCGGCGCCGCCCATGAAGATGGCTCCGGAGATCTGCCAATACATCAAAATGAATTCCTTTAACGGAAATAATAAACTGAATACAAATGCAAACACAGCCGTTCCGAACACAGCCCGGCGCAACCATTTCAGATGCTGCGCGGGTGTTAATTTTTCTTTTTTAAACGGGAGCAGAACGTCCTGAATAAAAATACTGCCCCAGGAATGCAGATAGGTGTCATCCGTCGAAACCGCGGCCGCGATGATCAGCGCTACGAATAAACCGATCATTCCAACCGGAAAAAAATACGCCAATACCAGCGGTGTCTGCATTTGAACCTGAGTCTGCGGATCGCCGATCGCATTTAATGAATTCGTAATCGTTGCCGCATCTCCGGAATATGCAACGTGATGAAAAACAACGAACGCAACTACCGGTGCCAGCACCAGCGTGAAGTCGGTGACAATACTGCGCCACACGCTGAGAATTCCCGCCATCTTGGCTTCGTGCGGATTGCGTGCCGATGAATAATAACCCTGTGAACCCTGCCATGCCATAAAAGTATAAAACCGCAGAATGGCCAGCATGATGAAAAATTGAAACGAAAAATCTTTGATGTCAGACTGGCTGAACGGATTGAGCATGGATTCATTTTTCGGCACTGCTTTCAACGCGTCTATGACCGTCGTCCACTCAAAATTCACCAGCAGGAAGATGGTGATGATAATCAAAACCACCAGTGCGAACTGACCCTGAATAAAGTCAGTCACCAGCAATGCAATCTGCCCGCCGGTAAGCGTGAGATACAGCGCAATGCCGATCATGATAAACATCACCACCGGAAACATCGGAATACTCAGCCCGAACAGGATAAGTTTTTCCGGCAGGCCGCACAGATGAATCAGCAGGCGCGCCGTTACGCCGGGGAAAATTCCGTAATTTATGATGCCGGAAAACCAGCAGATCATGCCGGAAAATACGCGGAACTTACGGCCGTAACGCATTTCAAAAAACTGCGCCATTGTCAGCGCACGCGTTTCACGGAAACGATACGCAATAAAACCGGTAACAGCGATAATAATTGCAATCAGCAGCATGATCTGCTGCCACCAGTACGCCGGAAAACCCGCCTGAAAATATTTTTCATAGTTTGCGACAAACATCGCGGCGCTCATGCCGGACATGCCCTGCGCAACCGTCAGCAGATAACGGCCGGCGCAGCGGTTCGCGGAAAGATAATCGGCGACACCCTGAACATAACGCTGCGTATAAATCCCGGTTAAAATCACGATGCCCATCACCGCAATAACAATCGACCAGTCCAGCCACTGCATATTCATACAACAACCCTCTACGCTCTTCCGACTCGAAAGAATTAAATTCGTGATTAATAGATTATTCGCTTTTTTGCGCCGGCATGACCGCATGTACAGTATTCAGCCATCGAAACAGTGTTGTTTTTAACAGTGCTGTTTTTTCCGGATACATCGCCGCCAGATTTTTTTGTTCGCCGGAATCGTTCGACAAATTGTAAAGTTCTGTCGTTCCATCTTCATAAGAATAAATCAGCTTAAAATCTCCGGAGCGCACCGTGCCGCCCATCGGACCGCACCAGCCGCGATAATGCGGAAAATGCCAGCACAGCGGTTCGCTGCGCACAAACCTGCTTTCGCCTTTCCACAGCGGAAGCATGCTGATGCCCTCAACGCCCGCCGGAATTTTCTGCGTCGAACGCGCTGCGTCCAGCAGCGTCGGAAAAAAGTCGTACGAAATTACCGGTTCGCGACAAACGGCACCGGCGGCAATCACGCCCGGCCAGCGCACCGCCTGCGGCACGCGGATTCCGCCTTCCCATAAATCGGCTTTTTTGCCGCGCAACGGACTGTTACCTTCCATTCCGCCGTTGTCGGAAGTGAAAATAACAATCGTATTTTCTGCTAGATTTTTTTCATCCAGCGCTGCCATTAAGCGTCCGATGTTTTCATCAATGCTGAAAATCATTGCCGCATAATTCGCCAGCTCACCATATTCCGGATCGACCAGTTCCGGCTTCGGCTGATGCGGACGGTGCACTGAATAAAAACTCAGGTAGGTTAAAAACGGACGGTTACGGTTCTGTTCAATAAACTGAAGTGCTTCCGTTGTTAAACGATCCGTCAAATATTCACCGGCGGCACCGTCCGGAATCGTCGCGTTTTTATACGGCGAAAAATATGACGGCGGCTGGCCGTACGCACAACCGCCGATATTCACATCGAACCCCTGATGCTCCGGTTGAAATTCCGGCAGCATCACGCCAAAATTTTCCGGATGCACATTCACATCTGCGCCGGAAAGATGCCACTTACCGAAAAATCCGGTTGCATAGCCGTCCGCCTGCAAACATTCGGCGAACGTGATTTCTTCGAGCGGTAAAACATATCTGAATTCCGGTGCAATCAGTTTTGCATCTGCCGGCACACGTGTGGCATCGAACGCAATATCGCCTGGGATATGAGTGGTCAGCCGCAGTGCCGCCGGCGATTTGCCGGTCATCAGGCTTGCGCGCGTCGGCGAGCAGACCGGACACGCGGCGTACGCATCCGTAAAAACCATTCCCTGTGCCGCAAGCTTTTTCAGATTCGGCGTCGGATACGGGCTGCGTACATCCGGCTGGATATCCACATCGCGCCAGCCGAGATCATCCACCAGAATAAAAACAATATTCGGCTTCGCCGCCGGCGGCACTCCGGCTGCACCGGAATTGAATGCCGACAGCACCATGCCGGCAATCGCTATGTCAAAAATTCTTTTGTTCATTTGATATTCATCCCTTTCATTTTCATTGTATTCTTCCTTGTGATAAAATTGCACTCCAGTCGTGTTAAGTAGGCTGTGATATTAGTTTTTAAAAGATCAACGGTTAAATCATTTTTTAGTTAAGCGCATTAATTATCGAATTTCGAATATAACTCAGTATACCGCCCGAACGGAAAAAGCGGTAACGATGGCGAATATTGCACAAATGGCGGGAATCAGTCCGGCCTCAGTTTCATTTGCGTTAAGCAATCATCTGTGCATCGCCAAAGAAACCAAAAAATGAATTCAGCAGATTTGTAAAAAAGCCGGAGACATTTGCGGTATCGTCATTCATGCGCATCATAGGTAGATTGTAGAAGCTAGATGTTTAGTCCCACAGTGTGCTGGAGTGATGTATAACCAGCTCCGGAGGGATGAATTACGGGACAGATAGTACACGGATGCGCCCGTACGACTGAGGCGGTGTGTCGAACGATACAACATCGTCAAGA
>JBBADV010000013.1 GCA_041656295.1 Kiritimatiellales bacterium
CCGTAACCCAAACAAATGGTAACGCGACAATCGGTTCGAATCATGTGCTTTTGAATGGCAACGCCGTATGGTATCTGCAAGGCGGCCTGCTGAGCAGCGGGAGCGGTGACATTAGCATCGGATATACTGACAATCCAATAAGCAACGCAACCGTCAATATAAGCGGCGGAACATTGAATGCCGGCAGGGCTCTCAACGTACAATATCAATCTCTTCTAGAGCAAACCGGAGGAAATATAACTGCCGGCAGCATGAAAATTTACTCCGGCAGCAAAGTAAATGTTGGAGGCGGAACAGCAACAATAACGACCAACTTAACAATCAGCGGTAGTAGCAGTACTAATATTGCTGACAGCTCACGGCTGACACTTTCCGGCGGATCCTGGACGATTGATGGAACTCTTGAATTCCATACGAATTTAAGGGGTTCAGGTCTGGTTTTTGCCGAAGGGGACGCATCGCTTACCGCTAATAATCTGACATTCAATAGTGGATATATTGATTTTGTCACCGGTTCTGACGGCAGTTTAACCGTCACCAGCTTTACCGATGCTGCTGATTTTGATGGTTTTATTAATGCCGGACAAATCAGAATTGATGGGAAAATCAAAACTGCTTCCGATTTTAATATTGTTGGAAACACAATTATGATTCCTGAACCAGCGGCACTCTCAATGTTTCTGATTTCCGGACTGGCGCTGATAACATACCGCCGTATGCGATAAACCGGATGTTAAGCCGGTGTACATAAAAACCCCGGGGAACCCCGGGGTTTTCTTATTGCAGCACAGCTCCTGCCGGAGCTGTGTTGAATCAAACGGACGGCATCCAGAAACTCTTTCGGCACATCCACACCAATATAGACAGTTCTTTTATTCATCATATATTTCATCCTTGTAATATTCCAGTTCAAAAAATTTCTGTGTAAATCCGTGTCATTCGTGGTTAACTGTGTCCCATGTTCAGAGCGTTCTTGTTTTTCATTTCAATCGCGTTTTATTCCCATGCGCAATCCGTTCGCGCGCGCGCGCCGTATTACGGCGCGGTGGTGATTGACGCTAAAAGCGGTACACTGCTGGACGGTGACCGCGCCGCACTGCAGGGATTTCCGGCCAGCATGACCAAACTCGCCAATCTGTTTGTGCTGTTCGACGATCTGACCGCCGGAAAAATTCATCTGACCGATCAAATTAAAATTTCGCGGGAAGTGGCCCTCATCGGCGGACGGCAGGTCTGGCTGAAAGAAGGCGAAGTGTTTCCGGTGGAAGAACTGATTTATGCCATGATGGTGCATTCTGCGAATGACGCCGCCGCCGCGCTGGCAATTCACGCATCCGGCTCGCGTGCCGCACACGCCTCACGCATGACGGCGAAAGCTAAAGAGCTCGGTTTATATCACACCGAATTTCATTCGGTGCACGGACTGCCGCCGGAACATGGACAAAAGCCGGATACATCGTCGGCGCTTGATATTGCCCGGCTGTCGCGTGCATTGCTGGAACAGTATCCGCAAACACTGAAATATACATCCGTGCGCACACGCAGTTTCCGGGCAGATAAGCCGATGGTTTTAACGTCATCCAACAAACTGCTCGGTTCTGTGCCGGGATGCGACGGTCTAAAAACCGGATTCATTCAGATCGGCGGATTCTCACTGGCCGCAACGGCGAAACGCGACGGCAAGCGTGTGATCGCGGTCATTCTCGGCAGCAAAGAAGCCAAAGTCCGTGATGCAAAAGCAGCGGAATGGATCGAAAAAGGGTTTGTACTGTGGCATAAGGTGCCGCCGGAAATGATCGACATTACGGAACGCGCGGCAGCGCTGCTGGCCGATCATTCTGAACCGGTGCCGGATGAATCCGCCGCTTATCCTAAGCCGGTTTTCATTCTCGTTTCGTGCGTCATCGGAACGATCATCATTTTAATTTTTATGAGATTCCGTCACAAAAGGTAATAGCAAAAATTTCTTTATTACCCCCCGTGAATTACGCGAATTTCAGAGTATTTTAAATTAATGTATAGCCGCAAAAACGCGCAAAAATCGCCAGAGCGCACTGAGAACTTTTCAACTCTCAACTGTAAACTGGAAACCCTGAACACGGAACGCGGCGAGGGCGCCGCGTCTACTGCTCTGCCTCTCTGCTAATCCTGAATGTCTGATGCTTTCTGCAAAACTTCCGTGTGTTTTGTGTATCCCGTGGTTTAAACATCTGCGTTATCTGCGGATTTTCCAAGGCAGGCAAAGATGCCTGCGATACATTACACTTTTGTGTATATTTTGTGGCTATAATTTTTCTTAATACGCTCTAATCGCCACGAAAAACACAAGAAGCCGCAAGATGGTATCAATAGGACTATGTACTGACATCAGAATAAAATTTTCCCGATGTCATCGTTCAATTCCTCAAGATTATTTTCAATAACTCCCCAGACAATCCGGACATCTATAGAATCATATCCGTGAGCCAGAATGTTACGGAAAGAGATAATATCGCGATAATTGCGAATTCGCTGTAAAAGTCCGTCATCGGCACAACTGATCCGGTTTAACGCCTCACCGATAATTTCAAATTTCCGTTCAACAGCCGCCTGTGTTTTCCGATCAGACTGATATTGGTCAAAAGAAATACCGTTCGTGAATGTTTGAATCTCCTGAACCTGCATCAGAATATCATTCAGCCATTCTCTGACGCGATCATCCATAAACACGGATTCCTTCTGAATGAAGATTCTTTTTTAACGATGTTCTCGTCACAGACTCTGCGGGCAGCAAATCAACCGGGGATTCAAAAGAATCTTCCAATTCATGCAGTAATCCGAAATAGTTCCGTGAATATTCCGCCGGCGAAAGTTCATTAAACCGGACGCAAAAATCAAAATCGCTTTTCCCGCCGGCATCGCCGCGTGCCCTCGAACCGAACAGATCCATCTGCCGGACAAAATAACGCCGGCAAATCGGAGTAACTTTTAATTTAATCTGTTCCAGATCCATACCGGTAAATTACGAAATAAGAAAACACTGGTCAACCGTTTCCGGAAAGATTCAAAACGTTACACACAACTGCTTTTTGCCAATTGTATTTTATAAAAAAAGCTACATGCCCAAATATTTTTTATATTTTTGTAACGGCGAGTATTTAATTAGTGAACCACTCCACGGACTTTAGCTCGTGGAGTGGTTCACTTCATAAGAATCCGTAAAAATTTACGTTTACCGACTTTGAGGATTTGTTCGGCGCCGGGAGTGATGATAGTTTTGACATCGGAAATTTTTTCATCGTTGATGGTGACGCCGCCCTGCTGGATTAACCGGCGGGCTTCGCCGTTCGATGGTGCAAATCCGGCTTTGACGATGAGTTCGAGCAGTCCGGTTTCGCCGGCGAGTTTCATTTCCGGAATGTCGTCGGGGATTTCTTTCTGCGCGAAAACGCGGGCGAATTCTTCAGAGGCTTTTCTGCCTTCACCGGCGCCGGCAAAGCGGTCGGTGACAGCCTGCGCGAGCTCGTCTTTAACGGCGCGCGGATGCAGTTCACCGGAGTTTACTTTGGTCTGCATGGCTTCAATTTCTTTTGGATCACGGCAGAGGACGTAGAAGAAATATTTCCACATGAGTTCATCACTGACGCTCATAAGTTTGCCGAAAATATCTTTGGCGGAATCGTTAACACCGACGTAGTTGCCGAGGCTCTTGCTCATTTTCTGCGCGCCGTCGAGTCCTTCGAGCAGCGGCATGGTCATGACAACCTGCGGTTCCATGCCGTGAGCTTTCTGCATTTCGCGGCCGAGCAGCAGATTGAAGAGCTGATCGGTTCCGCCGAGTTCAAGATCGGCGTTGACCATGATGGAGTCGTAGGCCTGCACGAGCGGATAGAGAAATTCGACGAGAGAGATCGGGCGGTTTTCGGCATAGCGTTTGGAAAAATCGTCGCGCGCGAGCAGCTGGGCAACGGTGACTTTGGCGGCGAGCCGGATGACTTCATCGAATTTCATTTCGCCGAACCACTCTGAATTGAAACGGATTTCGGTTTTCGCCGGATCGAGTACGGAAAAGATCTGATGTTTATAGGTTTCGGCGTTTGCAACTACCTGTTCGCGTGATAGCGCCGGACGCGTGGCGGATTTGCCGGAGGGGTCGCCAATCATGCCGGTAAAATCGCCAATGATGAAAACGACGGTGTGCCCCAGCTCCTGAAATTCGCGCAGTTTGTTTAAAACCACTACGTGACCGAGATGGATATCCGGTGCGGACGGATCGGCGCCGAGCTTGATGCGCAGCGGCCGTTTTTCTTTTGCCGCGGCTTCAAGTTTCTTTTTCAGTTCTGCACCGGAAACGAGATCCACATGCCGTGCCGTTAGGAATTTTAACTGTTCATCAATTGTCATTTTAAATCCTCACCCATTTTAAATTTTTCAAGGCCGGCGGCACGTATCGCAGGCATCCCTGCCTGCCTTGAGCCCGCAAAAAATCCTGTCGACTGAAAACGGAGAATAAAAGAACCCACCGGGGTTTTCAACCTTGCGGGTTTACATAATCGGATTTTATTATTTGTAAAAACATAGCGGTAGAATCCGAAAATAATTCCGATGCCGCAGAGTTTTGAACCGCGGATTGCGCGGATATAAACGGATTTTTGACGAAGAGAAAACACAGGTACACTCAAGATAAATTCTCCACAAAAGATCGCGAAGATGAAACCGCAGCATTGGATTTGGATATTCCATTGCGTTTCTTTGCGTCCATCTGTTAAAAATTTTATCCGTAATAATTCTGACACCGCAGAGTTTTGAACCGCGGATTGCGCGGATATAAACGGATTTTTGACGAAGAGAAAACACAGGTACACTCAAGATAAATTCTCCACAAAAGATCGCGAAGTGCGCGAAGATTCAACCAAAGATGAAACCGAAGCATTGGATTTGGATATTCCATTGCGTTTCTTTGCGTCCATCTGTTAGAAGTTTTATCCGTTTATATCCGCGCACTCCGTAGTCAAACTCCCATAAAATTTTGTGACAAACTGTTTTTCTCTGGTTTTTAACGCAAAAACCCGCAGGGGTTTAACCTGCGGGTTTTCGTCAACAGAGTTTATGGTTCTGTTTTTATTCAGTCTTTTCACCGGGGCGCCAGGCTTCGCCGAGGTTAAGATCGTCGAACGCTGATGACAGGTCAACGAGTTCTTCGCCCGGGCGGAGACCGGTGAGGAGGTCGTCGTTAATGACGAAATCTTCATCGGCAATACTGGCCGCTTTAATGCTGAGGCCGATGCGGTGCTCCACCGGATCGATCTTAACAATACGGGCTTCCACTTCATCGCCGATGCTGAGAACGTCTTTGACTTTTTCGACGCGCTCATCGCTGATCTGGCTGATGTGAACCAGTCCGTCGATCCCGTCCTCGAGCTCAATAAACGCACCGAAGTTGGTGAGTTTCGTGACGTTGCCTTTGATCTTCTGACCTTCTTTATAGGTTTCGGTGATGCGCGCCCACGGATCTTCCTGCGCCTGTTTCAGGCCGAGGGAGATGCGCTGGTTGGCGGAATCGATTTCCAGAACAACAGTTTCAACTTCGCCGCCCTTCTTAAGCAGTTCAGACGGATGGTTGATCTTGCGTGTCCAGGACATATCGGAAACATGAATCATGCCGTCAACACCCTCTTCAATTTCAACAAACGCGCCGTATGAAGTGAAGTTGCGGACTTTACCTTTAACCAGCGAGCCGATTGGATATTTAAGCGCGGCAACTTCCCATGGATTTTCCTCTGTCTGGCGCATGCCAAGTGAAATTTTCTTCTCGTCGAGGCTGATGGAAAGAATGACCGCATCAACCTCATCGCCGACTTTCAGTACGTCGGAAGCGCGCTGAACACGTTTCGTCCATGAAATTTCGGAAACGTGCACCAAACCTTCAACACCTTCTTCAATCTCAATGAATGCGCCGTACGGGGCAAGACTGACAATCTTACCGCGCACCCGGGCGCCGATCGGATAACGGGCGTCGATGTTTTCCCACGGATTATCCTGCGTCTGTTTCAGACCGAGCGAAATGCGTTCCTTTTCGAGATCGATATCAAGAATCATCACGTTCACTTCGTCGCCGACTTTTACCAGCTCAGAGGGGTGATTGATACGGCCCCAGCTCATGTCGGTGACATGCAGCAGGCCGTCGATGCCGTCGAGGTCAACGAACGCGCCGAAATCAGTGATATTTTTAACAGAACCCTTACGAACCTGACCCACTTTAATTTCGCCGAGCAGTTTGAGTTTCTGTTCGCGGCGGTTTTCTTCAATGATTTCGCGCCGGGAAACAACAATGTTTTTGCGCTCTTTATTGATTTTAAGAATTTTAATCTGAATTGTCTGTCCGATGAAATCATCCAGATTGCGCACCGGCACAACATCCACCTGCGATCCCGGCAGAAACGCATCGGCGCCGATATCCACAATGAAGCCGCCTTTAATGGCGCGGGTAATAAGGCCGTCAACCACACTGCCTTCTTCGCAGTCGTTAACGATATGATCCCATTTGCGCTGCTGTTCCGCGCGTTTTTTGCTGAGCACGACCATACCGTGCTCATTTTCGAGGCTCTCAAGCAGCACTTCGATTTCGTCGCCAATGTTTATCGCTTCGAGATCGTCAAATTCATCGCCGTCAATGAGACCTTCTGATTTATAACCGATATCCACCAGAACTTCGTCGTCCTGGATCCGCAGAATTTTTCCGGGTACAATAGAACCGACAGTAAAATCCTTCAGGGTATCGTTGTACATTGCGTCGATGGCTGCTGCATCGCCACTGAGTGTATTATCCATATTAACTTTTCTATAATGATCCGGCGCCGCTTTGTCATCGCATTGCACGATGCGCCCCGGCCCGGGGTTATCTCTTTTCTTCCGCAAAGCTCACGGCCACCCGGCCGGTTATCTCGCTGCTGCGGTTTTTAAAAGAGCGGGCATACTAGCGGTTCAGTATGACGGCGCAAGCGGAAAAACATGAATCTATACTGTAAATATATGTAGTGCAGTCCGGGAATAATACGGCTCAGCCATTTTTCCCTTTACGCAATTCCCGTTACATATTACCTATTTCCCCTGATGAAAGCCTTTAAAGCATATGACATTCGCGGCGTCTACGGCTGCGACTTCACTGCCGCCGATGTAGAAAAAATCGGATTTTTTCTGCCGCAGCTTTTAAGCGCCCGCCGCATTCTCGTCGGGCGCGATGACCGCGCCAGCTCGCCGGAAATTTTTACCGCGCTTTGTTACGGCATCAATGCCGCCGGCGCGGATGTCGTTTCCATCGGACTCTCCACCACACCGGAAATTTATTTTGCCACCGCCACCCAAAAATTTGATGCCGCCGTACAGATCACCGCATCGCACAATTCGGCGGAATATAACGGACTCAAAGTCTGCAAAACCGGCGCACTGCCGGTCGACTATGCCAGAGGCCTCGCCGACCTCGAAACAATGTGCGCGCAGGGAGATGTCGTCCCTCTAAAAAAAAGAGGCCGCGTTTCGGAGCTGGATATCCATGACGACTACCTCGACTTTCTCCGGCAGTATCTGCCGGAAAATCTCTCCAAATTGAAAATCGGCGTCGACTGCTCCAACGGCATGGCCGCCCTTTTCATCAAAGATCTGCTCGGTAAAAAAACCAAATATATCTATGACACGGTCGACGGCACCTTTCCGAATCATCCACCGAATCCGCTCATCGAAGAAAACTGCGCCGGCCTCAAAAAACTCGTCATTGAAAACCAGCTGGATATCGGACTGATTTTCGACGGCGACGGCGACCGCGTCATGTTCATCGACGAGCGCGGGCGCTGTGTTCCGCCCGATTTAATCACCGCCGTCCTCGCCGAATATTTTCTCGCCGAAAATCCCGGCAGTCGCGTCCTGCACGACATCCGCACCTCCAAAGCGGTCACCGAACGCATTCTTGAGCTCGGCGGGGAACCGCATATGTGGAAAGTTGGACACTCCTTCGCCAAAATAAAAATGCGTGAACTCGGCGCCGTCGTCGGCGGTGAACTCGCCGGACACTACTACTTCCGCGACTTCTTCAACTGCGATTCCGGCATTCTCACCGCGCTTATCGTTTTAAATATCGCCGGCAGACTCAACGCCGCCGGCAAACCCTTTTCAAGCTGTATCGATGGTTTAATGCGCTATGCCAATTCCGGCGAAATCAACTTTCGCGTCGATCAGAAAGAAAACGCGATCGCTGCCGTTGTGCATAAATTTGCATCTGAAGAAAAACCAGCCGCCCTGTATGATTTCGACGGTGTTCGCCTGGAATTTGCCGACTGGTGGTTCAACATCCGCCCCTCCAACACCGAACCCTGGCTCCGCCTCGTTATCGAAGCCCGCACACCGGCGCTCCTCGCCGCAAAACGCGCCGCCGCCGAAGCCGTCATTAAGAATTTCTTAACGTAGACGCGGCGCCCTCGCCGCGTTCCGTGTTCAGGGTTTTCAGTTTACAGTTGAGAGTTGAAAAGTTCTCAATGCGCTCTGCGGTTTATCAATTATTCGGCCCATAATTATTTGGTGATTTTTGCGCATTTTTGCGGCTATATTTAATTTAAAATGCTCTGGAAACAAAAAATCGCACGGTGTAAAATCCTGTTCATCCTGTAAATCCTGTCTAAAAAAATTCCGACACTGGTGATTTTATGGTTTCATTACTGCATGAGTGAATTTGCATACGCGGCGGAATTAAAAAAGATGTTTCGCTGCTACGGTCATTTTTACCGGTTGAATATTGCCGGCGCGGAGCCGCAGCTGTGCCGGAGCGTGCTTGAAATTACATCATTGCCGCGCGAAGCGGTCGGTGCAGGAAACGATCCGGATGATCTGTTCGGCGCGAGGCCGGAAAAACATCTGCCGGACGCAGTGGTGATTATGATGAATCCGGGTTCGTCGAAACCGGTTGAGAATGGCGACACGGAAAGTCTGCTGTCGATGCCGCTGCCGGCAAATTTTGTGAAGCCGCTGGTGCTGACGCGTCCGGACAACACGCAGTATCAAATCATGCGCATTATGGCGGCGCAAAACTGGCGTCATGTGCGCGTACTGAATATTTCCGATTTGCGCGATCCGAAGAGCCCGGACTTTATGGCGCGCACGCAAAAGCTGGCGGAATTCCCCGGCGGCGGCGCGCACAGTCTGTTTTCCGGCGAACGCCGTGCGGAACGGGAAGTTATGCTGCGCCGGCAATCCGGCGCACCGTTTATTATCGGCTGGGGACAGAATGCCGGTTTAATTCCGCTGGCGGAACAGTGCTTAAACTGCATTGCCGGCGAACGCATCATTACCGTTCCCGCCGGCAATCATCCGGCGCTGACCGCGCATCCCAGCCCGATGCTGCAAAGCAAAAAAGAGGAGTGGCTGCGCACAATTCTGACAGAATTAAATTAACCACGGGAAACTACAGAATACACTGACAGTAAAAATTTCTGTGTCTCCGGTGTATTCCGTGATTAACTCTCTCTATGCCTGCCCAAAATCAGATTCCGGACCGTATTGCGACTGCACTGCGTCAGTTTCCGCCGTTTTCAATGTTTGATGAAGCGATGGTGGCAGAGCTGGCATGCACCGCCAAGGTTCAGGTTTTAACCAAGGGTGACACGGTTTGGCATCAGGGCGATCCGCCGTGCGGCGAAGTGCTGTTTCTGGCGCGTGGTCGCGTAGAGTATTATGCCGGCAGCGAGCTGATTGATGTGCGCGATGTTGGCGATATTCTCGGCCTTTCGGCACAGCACGAGAGCGAGCCGTACCGCGTTACTGCAATCGCGGAAGATGATTCCATCCTTTATGTTCTGCCCTGGCCGCTTGTCCAGGAACTGCTGTTAACCAACGATGAAGCGCGCTATTACGTGCGCCGGCATCTGTTCTGGGGCACGCGCCTCGGCCGTGCAATTCCGGACGGTATTGAAGCGAGCATCGGCGGTGAAAATGTCCTTGAGGCGCATCTGAAAGGCGCGCACATCATTACGCCGCGACCGCCGGAACGCCTGCTGCACTGCCTGCCGGAAACAACCATTCGCGACGCCGCTGAACTGATGGCAAAGCGCGGCATACCGTCGATTTTAATTACAAACAAAGAGAATCATCCGCTGGGAATTGTCACCGGCAACGATCTGGTGCGCGAAGTGATTGTCAACGGGCGCGACAGCCGCCAGCCGGTTTCCAGCATCATGTCGGCGCCGGTGGTCACCGTTGCAACAAATTCAAGCACTGCGGCGGCGGCGCTGACGATGCTCCGTGAACGCATCGGACAGGTCTGTGTAACGGAGGACGGAACGGCAGATACACCGGCGCTCGACGTTTGCACGCAGAAAGATCTGCTTGCACAGAGCGGACGTCATCCCGCCGGTTTTATTCACGAACTGCACATTGCGCAAACGCCGGCACGTTTCCGCGAAATCTGCGATGATATTGAAGAGATGGCAAAAACCTATCTTGACGCCGGAATTTCCGGCATTCTGCTCGGTGAAATCTGCGCTGAACTTTATAATGAACTCGTGCGCCAGCTCATTGATATTTCACTCGCCGAACTGACCGATCAGGGTATGCAGCTGCCGGAAGCGCGGTGGGCGTGGATTGCCGTCGGCAGCGACGGACGCCGTGAGCAGGTATTACGCACCGACATGGATAATGCCATCATTTTTGCATCGTCCGGCAGCAGCAAAAAAGATGAGGCCAACCGCGTTTATTTTCTAAAACTCGCCGCACGCGTGATTGAAATGATGGTCGATACCGGTTTTACACGCTGTCAGGGGCGCGTCATGGCAAGTAACCCAAAATGGTGCCGAACCGATGCCGAATGGATCGCCGAACTGAACGATCCCAATCTGCTTCATGACAACAAAAAACTGATCAGAGCGCTGATCCTTTATGATCTGCGCTATGTCGCCGGCGATCCAATGCTCAGCGCCGCTGTGCGTGAAACCGTTTTTAAAACGGCCGGCAAAGATACAGCGCTGCAGCACTATATGGCGGAAATGATTGTCGCCACGCCGCCGCCGTTAAATTTTCGCGGCAAATTTGTTGTTGAAAAAAAAGGCGGCAATGAAGGTGAATTCGATATTAAAAAACGCGGACTCGCACCGCTGCGCGATGCGGCGCGGCTGTTCGCACTGCATTACGGGCTGAAAAAACATCATTCCACCGGCGGGCGCTGGCTTGAACTGATGACCGCACAGCCGGATATGGCTGAAATCGCCGGACTTGCCCGGGAAGGATTTGACCAGCTGCTGCGGATCCGCACATCCACCGGACTGCAGCGCGGCGACGACGGACGCTATCTTGATCCGGCTGAACTTTCCCGACTTCAGCGCGGACAGCTTGTGAATGTTTTTGATGTTCAGCGCATGGTGCAGGCTGCTGTGCGCGTTCATTTCCAGCTCGACATACGCAACATATAAACAGTGGAATGGTGAATAGAGAGATTTTCAATGTTCAATGCTCAATATTCAGTTTTCATTGCCGCTTCGCTGCCTGCCTTCCAGCGAGCCGTTGCCGCTCACTCCGGGCGCTGTTTTCTTTCAGGAAGCCACTCTTCGAGTCTTCATCTCGTTTCGAATCTCGATTTTTCCAGCCGTTTATATCTGTGTAATCCGTGGTTAATGAAATGATTGCCCTCTTCCAGAAAAAACCGCTACCGCAATTCTGTGCCGACTATCTTGCAGCGGCGAAACAGAAGCCGGCACGAAGAACACCGGCAAACAGTTTGCGCTTTGTCGTACTCGATGCAGAAACCAGCGGTTTTCAGATTAAAACCGACCATATTCTTTCCATCGCACTGTTCAATATTGTCAGCGGTCAGATTCAAATTGAGTCCAGCCGCAAGTGGCTGGTTCATCAGCCCGGAGTAGGAACAAATGCCGCCACTGCCATTCACGGCATTCTGCCGAATGAATCAAATGCCGGAATCCATGAGGCAAAAGTTATTCATGAACTGATTGAAATTCTCACCGGCGCGATCGTTGTCGGGCATCACGTCCGGTTCGACGCCGATATGATTAATGAAGCCATGCTGCGGCACTGCAAAATTAAATTTCGCAGCCGGACAATTGATACGGCGCAGTTCGCGATGAACGAACTCACCGCATTCCACCGCACCGGTTACGCACGGCAGCGCCCGCCGACACTCGATGAACTCGCCGCGCATTTCGATATTCCCGTCATTGCGCGTCACACCGCCGAAGGCGATGCGTTTCTCACCGCCAAACTTTTTCTGCTGCTTTGCGGACGCATCCGCCGCCGCACCGGGCGTGCAGTTCAACTCCGCGATCTGCCGGTAAGAAATTATTGATTGTTCAATGCGGAAACGCGGCGCACCGGTGAAATGTATCTTCATACAAATCGTCGGCCGGCGGCGCATGATGCACCGTAAGTTTTTTATTCCCGCACTCCTCTGCATTCCACCGCACCGTTTCTTCTCAGCAGTTCAAAAACTTTCTCCGGCGGCGCCGCAGCATCAATCCACTCCACATTCAACTGATGCCGGAACCAGGTCATCTGGCGTTTGGCAAGCTGACGCGTACGAATGATTGTTTTTTCTTTGGCTTCATTCACATGCAATTCACCGCGCAATACCGCGAACGCTTCGGCATAGCCGATGGCGTGCTGCGCGGTAGAAGATAATTCAATCTTCATCAATGCTTCCGCTTCTGCCAAAAGTCCGGCGGTGTACATTGTTTCGACGCGTACGGCGATGCGCCGGTGAAGTTCAGCGCGTTCGACATGCAGTCCGATAATTTTCGGCAATGGATTTTTCTGCCATAAAGCATGTAGACGCGGCGTCCCCGCCGCGTTCTCTTCCATCGTGGACGCGCCGGGGACATCACGTCTACGTTGGCTTTGTTCCAATAAGCGAATCAGCCGGCGCGGATTTGTTTTGTCGGCGAGCTGTTCATATTGTGCCGGAGCGGTGGTGCGAACTTCATTTTGCAGTTCGGCGCATGTCATTTTTTCGGCGCGTACACGCAGAGTTTCGTCGGCACCGGAAAAATTGTCGAGTCCCTGCAGCAGACATTTCACATAAAGCCCGGTGCCGCCGGTAACAACGGGAACTGCATTTTCAAATGCAGGGCAAACGGCATTCAGCCAGTCGCCGACGCTGAAATTCTGTTCCGGCGACACAATGTCTATTCCGTAATATGAAATTCCGGTGCGCTCTGCCGCCGGCGGTTTGGCGGTGCCAATGTCCATGCCGCGATAAATATTCATTGAATCGGCAGAGACAACCGGCGCGCCGGTTTTTTCGGCAAAGCATTGCGCGAGTGTACTTTTACCCGAGGCCGTTGGACCGGTCAGAACATAAGCTTGAGGACTGTTCAACATTTAAAAATTCTAAAACAAACGAAGAAAATTATAGCCACAAAAAACACAAAATTTCGTGAAAGGGAGTATATTTTTTCAGACTTGGGTCTTTCGTATTTCGGATTTTCTTCCGTGCCAGAGTATTCCGGAGTCAGGCTTTCGAGTTCAGGGTTTCTTCAACGGATGGCGGCTGTGCCATAAAGAAGAAATCAAATAGATACCGGCAGCGATGCAAATGGCGGAGTCGGCGACATTGAACGCCGGCCAGTGCCAGCTGCCGATATAAAAATCGAGAAAATCGGTGACCCATCCAAGCTTGATGCGATCGATCAGGTTGCCGCAGATTCCGCCGACCATGAGCCCGAATGCAATCCGGTGATCGAGCGTTGGATTCAGTAATTTCCGGCGGTACACCGCAAGAATCACGAGCACACCGACGGACAGCAGAATTAACAGCAGCTGCTGTCCGCCGAGAATGCCCCATGCCGCACCTTCGTTACGAACGTACACGAGATTAAAAAATCCGGGAATGACAACCCGCGGCTCGCCGCCGTAAATAAATGTATTACGTACCCACAGCTTGGTTAACTGATCCGCAAGTATGATAACTAAACCAAGAATAAAAACCAGCATGAGCGCGCCTTTCCGGTGTTAACCGCGCATGGTGCTGCCGAACGGACGGTAGTGCGCACGGCCCTTTTCAAGCTCGGACTGTGCGCGCACGGTATAGCGAACATACGGCAGTGCTTTGAGACGTTCAATGTTGATCGGCTTGCCGGTAAGCTCGCAAATACCGTAGGTTCCTTTTTCGATGCGGCGCAGAGCGGCGTCGATTTCAGCAAGCACTTCCTGCTCGGAACCCATCATATTGAGCTCCATTTCGCGGTCAAAGGTATCGGTGCCCTGATCGGAGAGCGATGGATCGCGCTGATTGGCTTCAAGGTTATCGCGTGAAAGAATGTTGTAGCCGCCGAAAACGCGTTCGCGCAGTTTCAGCAGCATTTCTTTAAACATCGCCACTTCTTTAGCCGTCAGCTTTTTTTTACCCGGTGCGGCAGGTACCGGCGGCACCGGAACCGGTGCCGGAGCCGGACGTGCTGATACCACAGCTTTTTTTACTTCGATTTTTTTTGCCGGCGCTTTTTTGGCTGCCGGTTTTTTTGCTACAGCTCTCTTTACTGCCGGTTTCTTTGCCGGCGCTTTTTTAGCAACGGCTTTTTTGGCCGGTGTTTTTTTCGGCGCTGTTTTCTTGGTCGCTGCCGCTTTTTTGATACTCTTTTTAGCCGCCGTTTTCCTGGCCGGTGTTTTCTTCTTTGCAGTTGCCATTTGAAAGCCTTTCTTTTGCCGGTTTTACACAGACGAGTCGAAAAATAGGCGCCGCTTTTATCACGGGGCCGCAACCGTGTCAACCGGCAAGGCGTTTTATTTTAGAGGAATAATTTGCACCGGATAATATATAAAGATTTATATCGTAAACTCCGGTAAGAAACAGCGCGTTATGTATGACGCATGGCGTTCATGACAAACGGTTTTTGAAATCTGCATATTCAAATTTCCGGACAATTTCAATCCTGCCCGCACGCCGGATTGCAATCGCCGGATGCCGGATGCCGTTAAACATCGTCGTCTTTACCATCGTATAATGCGCCATGTCTTCAAATACCAACCGGTCGCCCGGTAACAATGGACGGTCGAATGACCAGTCGCCGATTACATCGCCGGCAAGACAGCTGATGCCGGCGAGCCGGTAATTATATTTTTTTTCTCCGGAATTCCCGGCGCCGGCGATGCGCGGACAGTACGGCATTTCCAAAACATCCGGCATATGACACGTGCACGAACAGTCCAGAATCGCAATGTCACCGGAATTTTGAATCACATCCAGCACCGACGTTACCAGCACACCGGCATTCAGCGCCACCGCCTCGCCCGGCTCAAGAATCACCTGTACACCGTATTTTTGCTTAAAGTCATTAATTAATTTACACAGGAGATCAATGTCGTAATCCTCGCGTGTGATGTGATGGCCGCCGCCGAAATTCACCCACTCCATCTGCGGCAGAAACCCGCCAAATTTTTCCTCCACCGCCGCTAATGTAATTTGCAGCGCATCTGCGTTCTGTTCGCACAGTGTATGAAAATGCAGACCGCTGATGCCGCTCAAATCCTCGCCGGTAAACTGCGACCGTAAAATTCCGAGCCGCGACCCCGGTGCACATGGATCATACATCGCATGCGGCTGCGTCGAACATTCGGGATTGATCCGTAATCCAAATTTAGGTGGAACGCGACCTCCGGGCGCGCTCGAACGGGCGCGGAGCGCCCGTTCCACCAATGGCGCGAAGCGCTTCCACTGCGTAAACGAATTAAAATCGATCTCGTCGCACAGCGTTAATAATTCACGCACATCATCCTCGCTGTACGCTGCTGCAAATGCATGAACCTCACCGCCGAACTCTTCGTGGCCCAACCGCGCTTCCCACGGTGAACTGGCGCAGACGCCATCAAGCACCCTGCGCAACTGCGGAAACATGCTCCACATCGCAAAACCCTTCAGCGCCAGTAAAATTTTACAACCGGTGCGCTCTTTCACACCGGCCAAAATATCGAGATTGTGTTGAATCAGTGCTTCATCAACCACATAACACGGCGTCGGAATTTCATTCAACTTCATACCCCGTGTTTTAATGCTCTGCTCCGGCAAATGCACGACAAATCAAATAACTGCGCCAGAAAGTATCTGCACAACAGCGGCAGACAAATGGAACAGATTGTGGTTTTTTATCCTGTAACTCGCGATGAAAAAATTTACTCTGATAAACAGTGAAAACAAAACAAGAACGTGCAGATTATATTGCAAAGCGGCTGGATGAACTGTATCGACAAGTTGATGTTCCGCTGCAGCATTGCAACGCGTTTACCCTGCTTGTCGCAGTAATTCTTTCTGCGCAATGCACCGACAAACGTGTAAACGAAGTGACACCGGTGCTGTTTAAAAAAGCCGGCACACCGGAGGAAATGGTGAAGCTCGGACGCGAAAAAATCCGGCAGCTCATCAAAACCTGCGGACTCGATAACAGCAAATCAAAATCCATCTACGAAACATCAAAATTACTTGTCGAAAAATTTAACAGCCGGGTTCCGCAAACATTTAAGGAGCTGGAAAGCCTGCCGGGCGTCGGACACAAAACTGCATCGGTCATTATGGCGCAGGCATTCGGCTTTCCGGCGTTTCCGGTAGATACGCATATTCACCGGCTTGCACAACGGTGGAAACTGACGAATGGTAAAAACGTTGAACAAACGGAAGCTGACCTAAAAAAACTGTTCCCGCCGGAACAGTGGAACAGACTCCACATTCAACTGATTCTCTATGGACGAGAACACTGTTCTGCACGCGGTTGCGACGGCACCAGATGCGAAATCTGTCACACATTATTTCCACAGCGGAAAACACCGGTGAAGACGAAGAAATAATTGGACGCAGAGCAGCCGCATGAATCAAAAAGCTTCAACCGGAGACTTGCTTTTACAATCTGCCCGCTTTTGTTTAGAAAAGAAAGTTTGAGATACGGAGTTGTTCCGTCACTGGTTTTCTGATTAACTGAAATTCGTTTTTAATACATTAATTTCGCAGAAATGATGCAATGTAAACACACAGCAAAAGGGAATCATGAGTAACGGACTGTGGTTCTCGATCGCGATCAGCGTTCTTGGCGGACTGGGAGTTTTCCTGCTTGGAATGAAGTATATGTCGGAGGGGCTGCAAGCTGTTTCCGGCAACCGGTTGCGAAAGATCGTTGGTTTAATTACAGACAACCGCATCATGGGAATGCTGGTCGGTCTCACGGTAACCTGTATTGTGCAGTCAAGTTCGGTGACGACGGTAATGGTGATCGGACTGGTGAACAGTGCGGTGATGACGCTGACACAGGCAATCGGTGTGATTTTCGGTGCAAATATCGGAACGACAATCACTGGCTGGATTCTTACGTTGAATATCGGAAAATACGGTCTGCCCCTGCTCGGTATTTCCGCTCTGGTTTTTATTTTCGCAAAACCCGGGAAAATCCGCTATGCTGGAATGGTGTTCATGGGAATCGGCATGATTTTCTTTGGACTGCAGTTGATGAGTGAAGGGTTTAAACCGCTGCATACAATTCCGGAACTTAAAGAATGGTTCATTGCGTTCCAGGCAGCGTCGTATCTCGGCGTCTTAAAATGCGCACTGGTCGGCTGTCTGATTACCATGGTTATTCAGTCGTCTTCGGCAACACTCGGAATCACCATGGGGCTGGCATCGACCGGCATGATTAATTTTCAAACTGCCGGTGCGCTGGTGCTTGGTGAAAATATCGGAACCACAATTACGGCGTTTCTGGCGTCACTCGGTGCAACACCGAATGCCAAACGGGCGGCGTATGCGCATATTTTGTTTAACCTCATCGGCGTGCTCTGGATTACACTGATTACGATTCCAATCTATTTTCCATTAGTTGCAAAATTGATTGGCCACGACCCGAATACGATGGTTGTGCTTGCAAACGGTGAAGAATCTTTTCCATATATTCTCGTCGGAATTGCAATGGTACACACCGGATTCAATGTAGTGAACACGCTGGTTTTTCTGCCGTTCACCGGAGTGCTTGCAAAACTGGTGACATGGCTGGTGCCGGATAAAAAAAGTACCGCACCGTTTACACTGCCGCCGCTCGAAATTGTACGCGGCGATACACCGGCGCTCGGTGTGCTGCAATCTGAAAAATATATTCTGTTCATGGCGGACAGCGATGAAATAATGTTAGAAACACTGGGTGCGGTTTTAGAATCAGACAAGATAACCGGAGAAGATAAAGCCAAAATTTTTGAACGCGAAAAACTGCTTGATACTATGCAAGAAGAGATCATCGTATTCCTCGGTGAACTGATTAATGGCGAACTTTCGTATGATGTACAGCTCACCGGTCGGCACCAGATGCGTATGGCGGATGAATATGAATCCATTAGCGATTACGCCGCCGCCGTTTTAAAAGGTCTTTTAAAACGGCATGAAAATAAACTTGATTTTGCACCGATGGATATTCAGGAATTCATCGACATCAACCGGCGTGTGCTGGACTATGTGAAAAAGGTTAATCTGGCGGTCCGCACAAATAATGTGCGTCTGGCTGCCGACCTTGTCCTGGTCAGTCATGAAATTACCCGCATCATGAAACAATACCGGCAGGCGCATCTGACGCGCATTGTCGATAATGTTTCAACACCGCTCAGCAGCCTGGTCTACACCGATATATGGAACAGCTACCGCCGCTTGAAAGATCATGCGCTGAACATCGCTGAAATTGTCACCGACAAAAAATAAATGTAAGAGACGAGCAGAATGAACTGACACAAATTTTCAACAACCAATAACAAATAACTTTTAATTCAATCATGGATCATTTGATTTTTAATGTTTTCTGGCAGGTCGGCGGAGGAGTGGGACTGTTTCTGCTTGGCATGAAAAATATGTCCGACGGCATGCAGGCTGCTGCCGGTAAAAAACTCCGGGCTTTGATTGCCGCCGCAACCGGACATCGTATTATTGCATGTATGATCGGGTTTCTGGTCACCGCACTGATTCAGTCGAGTTCAGTGACCACTGTGATGCTCGTCGGTTTTGCCAATGCAGGACTGATGACATTAACGCAGGCGATCGGCGTCATTCTCGGCGCAGATATCGGAACCACGGTAACCGGCTGGATTCTTGTGCTGGACATTGGTAAAGCCGGTCTGCCGATGCTCGGTTTCGCTGCACTGTTTTATCTGTTTTTACGAAAAGAACATCTGCGCAGCATTGCCCTGCTCATCATAGGACTCGGCATGGTGTTCTTTGGTCTTGAACTCATGAAAGAGGGTTTTTACCCGTTGCGCGAAATGCCGGAGTTTCTTGAATGGTTTTCAAAATTCAGACCGGATTCCTTGTGGGGTTTAATCAAATGTATATTCGCCGGCGCAGCTGTCACTGCCGTTATTCAATCTTCTTCCGCCACTGTCGGAATTACCATGAGCCTGGCGATTGCCGGCGTCATAGATTTTGAAACTGCTGTGGCGCTCGTTCTCGGGCAGAACATTGGAACCACGATTACCGCATTTCTTGCATCACTCGGAGCAACGCGCACCGCCAAGCGCGTGGCGTATGCGCACATCTTCATAAAAATCATCGGCGTAATCATTATTCTCGGTATTTTCCCCTGGTATCTGGCGACGATCAAATTACTTTTGTCCGGTGATCCGAATGCCGTCGAGATGATTCGCGGTGAAGCGGTTTATCCGGCGATGATTAAAGGGATTGCTGTTGCACATACAACATTCAACATTTTTCTGGTGATCTTTTTCCTGCCGTTTACTAAAATAATTGCAACAGCACTTACGCGGTTATTTCCTGACTCTGACACTGAGGAAATTCCGCATCTCACCTACTTCGAACAGTCAACACCCGCACTCAGCCTGGAACAATCGCGACAGGAACTGCTGTTCATGGCGGACAGTGATCGAAGAATGATGGACTCCCTGCGCACCTGCATGTTTGTTGAAAAACTGGATGAAGAAACGCGCCGGTGGATTTTTAAACGCGAAGAAATTCTGGACAACGTCCAAAGAGAAATTACCGAATTTCTCGGTATTCTGCTTGGAGAAGAAACCGTCACTTACCGGATTTCTGTTGAAGCACGGAAACAGATCCGCATGGCCGACGAATACGAGACCATCAGTGATTACATCACCGGAATTTTAAAGATGCAGTTGAAAATACGTGAAAATAAACTTGTTCCGACGCAGGACGGAATAGATGAAATAATGACTCTCCATGATCGTACTGCAAAATATCTTGATTTTGTAACGGCTGCATTTCAAGCCCAGCCCGGGACAGATTTTCTGGCCGAGGCCATACGCCGCAGCGACGATCTGACCCGCATGATGCGGGAATTTCGCGCGCGCCATCTCGAACGCCTCGTTGCCGGGGAAGTCGCCCCGCAGCTCAGTCTTGTCCTGCCGGATATGCTCAACAGCTACCGGCGCTTAAAAGACCACGCGCTCAACATTGCGGAAATTATCGCCGGGCAGAAATAGAGACATTGCTGATTTCAGATTGAAGATTTTTGTCGAAAATCAAAAGTCTAGAGCATTTTAAATTCATGTATAGCCGCAAAAACGCGCAAAAATCGCCAAATAATTATGGGCCGAATGATTGATAAACCACGCATGAACACGAATGCAGCGCTGCATTTGCCTCTTTGTAAAAAAATCCGTGTATCCGGTGTATTTGCGGTTTTCACTGCCCGCCTTTGGCGAGCCTTTGCCGCTTTCGCTGCTTTCTTTCAGAAAGCCACTCTTCGAATCCAGCCTGTTCGCGCATGCATCGTTGTGGGGCAGACATTCTTGTCTGCCCTGCGCAGGCAGGAATGCCTGCGTCACATTTGCCGCTCCGTCGTGGCAGGCAAGCAACTGTGTTTTTGTGGCTATAATTTTTCTTAATACGCTCTAAATGTCAAAAGTTTTTAATTTTTAGATTTTTGACAATGATCATTTTCTCCACACAACGACATTGATTTTCTTACGTCCCCATTTGAGCGCCCGGTCATGTGTACGGTAGAAAAGATCGATGCGGCTCGGTCCTTTAATAGCGCCGCCGGTATCCTCCACGCGACCGTAGCCATACCCCGGAACATACATGATGGTGCCGAACGGATAATAGTGCGTGTCAGCAGCAATGGTGCCGTATTTTGCTTTCGTACCGGAAGCGGTGAGGCCGGTTTTTTTCACTTTGCCTTTATTCGGTCCCGAGGAATAGACCGGCCGGCCGAGCTTTAAAATACTGCGCTCCCAGCTGCAGCATTTGCCGCACGGACAATATGCGGTCGCCTCCATGGCAACTTTGCGCGGCGGAATATTTTGCGGCGGACGGATGGTTGAACATCCGGTTCCAAGCAGCACAAGCGCCGCCGGCAGTAAACAGCGCAGTTTATGCTTTACGCAATGCCAGCGTGCAGGAATGTCCATTAAGGTCAACGGGCTCTCCTCCTATTGTTCCGCTTTCGATCGAAAGCGCGAGCACTTCAGATTTGATGTATTCTTCAAATGCAGAAATAGCGGTGCCAACGGCGTCATCGGCGGCGACCGTCAAATAAATGCGGTCGGTTACATCCAGTCCGCTGTTTTTACGCAGCTGCTGCACCTCTTTGATCAGCTCGCGCGCGATGCCTTCGCGAATCAGCGCAGCGTCAATTTCCAGATCGAGCGCGACCACGAGCGCACCCTGCGTCTGCACGGCGAGTCCATCCTTCGGAATGTGCTCCAGAATAATATCGGCAGCGTCCACGGTAATAGTTTCACCCTGAATCGTCAGCACCAGGGCTTCACCGGCCGCCACCGGATGAAGCATTTTCGCCGGAAGTTTTTGCACGGCGGTATTAATCTGCTGAACCTGTTTGCCGAATTTTGGACCGAGCGTTTTAAAATTCGCTTTGGCTTTCAGTTCGGCGAATCCGCTTTCGTCATCGCCGAAAACCACCTCATGCACGTTCAGCTCCTCAGCGATCATCTCTTTTAATTCATCGACTTTGTTCAGCAGTGCGCTGTTGCGGCTGACCACATCCAGCCGGCGCAGCGGCTGCCGCACTTTTATATCATGCTCTTTACGCAGCTGGCGCCCCATCACCACCACATCCATCACAATCCGCATCTGCTGTTCAAGATCGAGGTCGCGCTGAATTCCGGCAGCGGTCGGAAAGTCGCAGAGGTGCACCGATTCCGGCATACCATCCGTTCGCAGATTCCGGTAAATTTCTTCAGCAATGAACGGGACGAACGGCGCCGCAATTTTACAGAGCTCCGTCAGCACATGATACAGCGTCGCATACGCCTGCTGTTTATCTGCATCGTCGCCGGATTTCCAGAAACGCCGGCGCGAGCGGCGGATATACCAGTTCGTCAAATCTTCGATGAACGTCACAAACGGACGTACCGCACGCTGTAAATCATACGCATCCATCGCCGCTGTAACTTCCTGGCAAAGATTCGCCAGCGAACTTTCAATCCAGCGGTCGAGCAGGTTTTCGCTGCGGGCTTTTGCCGGCGCCGGTTTCCATTTGTCAATCAGCGCATACGTTACAAAAAAGATGTAGGCGTTCCATAACGGAATCAGCAGGTGGCGCAGTGCGTGTTTCACACCCTCTTCCGAAAAGCGCAGCGGTTCGGCGTGCACCACCGGCGAATTAATCATGTAAAGACGCAGCGCATCGGCTCCATATTTGTCGATAACGTCGAGCGGATCGGGATAATTTTTCAGGCGCTTGCTCATTTTGCGTCCGTCTTCCGCCAGAACCAGGCCGTTCACGACCACATTTTTAAAGGCCGGTTTTTTGAAGAGCGCGGTGGACAATACCATCAGCGTATAAAACCAGCCGCGCGTCTGATCGAGACCTTCCGCGATAAAGTCCGCCGGAAAATTCGCCTCAAAATGCGCTTTATTTTCAAACGGATAATGCTGCTGCGCATACGGCATCGAACCGGACTCAAACCAGCAATCGAGCACTTCCGGCGTGCGTTTATAAGTTTTTCCCTCTTTGTGAATCAGGATATCGTCAATGATATGCTTGTGCAGATCATCGACTTTTTCGCCGGAGAGTTGCTCCAGCTCCGCTGCCGATGAAATGCAAATCATATCATTCGCATCGTCAATATTCACCCACACCGGAATACATGAACCCCAGAAACGGTTGCGGCTGATATTCCAGTCGTTCGCGTTCGCAAGCCAGTTGGCAAACCGTTTTTCACCGACAAATTCCGGCATCCAGTGGACCTGTTCATTGTTTGCTACCATCTCGGCGCGCAAATCTTCAACGCGCACATACCACGCGTCGATCGCGCGATAGATCAGCGGCGTATCGGTGCGCTCGCAGAATGGATAGCTGTGTTGAACCGTCGACTGATGAACCAGCCTGCCCGCATCTTTCAGGCGCCGGATGATCTCTCTGTCGGCATCTTTACAAAACTGCCCGGCCCGGTCCGGCACAAGCGCCGTAAATTTGCAGTCGTCGTCCAGCGGATCAATGAGCGGAATGCCGGCGGCGCGGCAGATGCGATAGTCATCTTCGCCGAACGCCGGCGCTAAATGAACAATGCCGGTTCCCTCTTCAGTGCTGACAAAATCATCGAGCAGCAAACGGAATGAATTGGGATTATCCTTAAAATAATCGAATAGCGGTTCGTATTCTAAACCGGCGAGCTCCGCGCCGGTAAACTTTCTCAGCAGCTCATACTGATCTTCTGATTTATAATAGGCGCTCAGCCGGTTTTCAGCGAGCAGATAGATATCGCCGGCGGCGATGTCCCGAACCGCCACATACGCTATTCCGGCGCCGGCACAGATGGCGAGGTTCGCCGGCAGCGTCCACGGTGTGGTCGTCCACAGCAGCGCATACGCATTTTCAAATTCAAAACCCTTCAGCTTCACGCGCACTGTAACCGCCGGGTCCTGCACCTCCTGATAATTCCGTCCCGCTTCAAAATTTGACAGCGGCGTGTTCAGCTTCCAGCTGTACGGCATAATTTTGTGTGCGCGGTAAATCCGGTTCTGTTTCCACAGTTCTGAAAAGACCCACCAGATCGTCTCCATGAACTCTTTATCCATGGTTTTGTAGTCGTTTTTAAAATCAACCCAGCGCCCCATGCGCGTAACGGTGCGTTCCCACTCCTCCACATAGCGCGTCACCATCGACCGGCACTGTTCATTAAATTTTGCCACGCCCGCCTCTTGAATGGCCGGCGCGCCGGCGAGCCCGAGCGCTTCCTGCGCCAGCGCTTCAATCGGCAGGCCGTGACAATCCCAGCCGAACCGGCGCTCTACTTTATAACCGCGCATCGTCTGATAACGCGGAACGATATCTTTAATCATTCCGGCGAGCAGATGGCCGTAATGCGGCAGACCGGTGGCAAACGGCGGGCCGTCGTAAAAGACAAACTCCCTGGCGCCGGCGCGGTTTGAAATTGATTTGGTAAATGTGCCGTGCTCTTCCCAAAACGCACCCACACCCTCTTCCATTTTCGCAAAATCTGTCTTAGTAGAAACCGGTTTAAACATGCCGTACACTCCTTAAAACGGTAAAACGAAATAATGTAACCGGCGTTAACACTGAAAACAAGCGTTAGGCGGTATAATTCGCGCCGCTGCAATATCTCCGGCAGATACACATTGAACAGGTCGGCTGTTCGCTCGGTTTTAACGCCACCGGTTATGTTTCGCAGCTCTTCAAACAATCAACCGGCCTCGCGCCCTCCGCATTTCGCGCCGGTATTCAATAAGAATACAATCCGCATGCGGCGGGGGTCAGTCCGTTATCATTTAGAGCGTATTAAGAAAAATTATAGCCACAAAAAACACACAAACACACAAAAGTGTAATGTATCGCAGGCATCTTTGCCTGCCTTGGGAAATCCGCAGATAACGCAGATATTTAAATCACGGGATACACAACACACACGGAAGTTTTGCAGAAAGCATCAGGCATTCAGGGATTAGCAGAGAGGCAGAGCAGTAGACGCGGCGCCCTCGCCGCGTTCCGTGTTCAGGGTTTTCAGTTTACGGTTGAGAGTTGAAAAGTTCTCAGTGCGCTCTGCGGTTTATCAATCATTCGGCCCATAATTATTTGGCGATTTTTGCGCGTTTTTGCGGCTATACATTAATTTAAAATGCTCTAAAAACGCTGATTCTTCCGGTATCTCATACAACACAGATGATCCACCATCAGCTGAAATCAGCTTGATTTCTTAAAGTTAACCGTTTAATAAAAAAAACAGATTCCTAAACTTCATTTTCAGAGCTATCTTTATTCCGTATTAAAAATTAAGTGTCGTGGAATGCAGAGAGTATTTTATATAAAGCGAAGCCTGTTGCAGTATCGTTCGATTGCTGCCTGGCTGTTTCTAATGTGCGGATCCTGTTTATACAGCGACTCGATGCAGCGGCATCTGGACGCGGTAAAAACTCTTCCGGCGGAAGAAAAATCTCAGGAATTTTTATACGGAATATATTCTTATCCGACCCGTTACATCGACAGCGGCGTTAACTGGCCGGGGCTCGTCGGCAGAGAGACCGCACACCTGACCACCCTCTTCCCGGATATCGAAGAAGTTGACGGCATGATGCTGATTATTTACTGGTCGGTGATTGAGCCGGAACCGGGTGTCTATCGCTGGGAAATCATCGATGAGGTGATTGACTACTGGAAGGAACGCGGGAAAACCGTGGCGATCTGCATTGCACCGTGGGCAATTCCGGTGGCATTCAGCGATGCGTGGGGCGGCGTTCAGGATGCATTTCCCGCCTGGGCACGGAAAGAGGTTAAGTATTATGAATCGAGTGTCAACATCATGGGCAACCTGTTTGAGGGGCAAAAAGCACCGCTCGCGGTTCCGCTGTTTCTGGATGGCAAATACCGGGAACATCTTACGCGTTTGATCACCGGATTCGGAAAGCGTTATGATGGAAATCCATCCATTGCATTTGTGCGTGTCGGAATCGGCCATATCGGAGAAGAAACATTTCCAGTGACGACAGTCGGCAGCAGCAGCCGGCACTGGACAAAAGAAATCTTTCAGGAAGCGGCCGCCGACGGAGCGACTCCTGAAACATGGTATGATTATTGCATCTGGCTGTGCGGGCAGTACAGACTGGCATTTAAGACGACGCCGCTCAGCATCAACATGATTCTGGCCGGTTATGTATATAAAACGGATGCCGCCCAATTCATGCAGGCAGACCGGTTCCTGGACTATTGTTTAATCCATGGCATCATGATGGGAAATAACGGGTTAAGCGATGCCACCCTCTCCGACATTGAAAACATGGAGCAGTCGCCCAGAGCAACCTACTGGCTGTTAAAGCGATACAGCGATGCCGGCTTCCCGGTGGAAAACGAGATGAAAGCGCCGCCGCAGACGGAAACCAATGCCGATGCCATGCTTAAAGCCGTGGAGCTGGTCAGACCGCGCTACATCAATCTGTTCGGCCCGCACATCGGCGTCATCAAAGCATTCCGGGATGAGGAGTTCCGGAAAACCTCGCCGGACTGGAAAATTTTTGAACAAACGTTGAACAAACGCGGCGAAGATCCGGAAAAAGCGGCGGAACGTTTTTCCGAAATGGTCAAAACACTTCAACTGCGTAAAGTTAAATAACAGCAAAGGAGAGGATCCATGAAGCAAAGAACAATACTGACAATCGCTGCTGCATTCATCACCGCCGGTTCACTGGCGGCAAAAGATATCCGCCTTAATCCCGTTGAACATGCACGGCTGGCGGATCATACTCCGCAAGACGGCCGGGCAGACGGAAAACCGCTGGATGTTACCGCCATGGGCATTCGCCTCGGCGACAATCATCTGAACAATATCTGTGCGGCGGTATTCATTTTTGAACTGCCGGATTTACCGGAAAACGCGGATCTGCTGAAAGTGGAAACCGCCTGGCGATTGCAGGGAGTCTACGGGACGCCGCAAGATGCACAGCTGGATATGTTCTTCAAAACAACCGGATCTGTAACGCTTGCCGACTATGCCGCTCCGGCAGTCTCCACCGTGAAACGCATCCTGACCGCAAAAACACCGAGCGGAGCCGTCCGGACGTCGGACAACGACATGCTGAACGCCATTAAGAAAAATTATAATAACGGCGCGCCGGAATTTAAATACGTTGTATTTCGTTTGCGCTGGTCAGGCGGAGAAAAATTCCCCGTCAGCGATAAAAACGGACAGGATGATGCCTACAGCGTCTTTACACAACTTCACGGCAACAGAGCATGGCGCCCGGAACTGAAATTAACTATAACAGACTGACGAAGAGGAAGAGACCGGGTATAGTGGATCAACGAAACAGGTGGGACATAACATAAAAGGAGTAAAATAATGAAGTATCTAAAAAGTATATTCGCTGCAGTACTTGTCTGCAGCATCGCACAGGCTGCGGTGATATATCCGGTTGACAATGCGCGTATAGCAGATCTCAACCAGGACGGGAAAGGCGATGGCGCTCCGCTTAACACAACTGATCAGAATATCGGCATAGCGGATGCTGCAATAGCCATTCCAAACAATCCTGATGGTATAAACATCTCCAGAGGGATCTATATTTATGAGCTGCCAACACTTGCTGTCGACGAGGTCATAACGAAGATTGAAGCATCATGGTTTTTGGATGGCATCATGGGTGCTCCTCCGAATCTGCAGGCGGAGGTCTTCTTTAAGGATACGGGCGCTGTGGTAAAAACCGATTACGAAGCTGCTGCGGTCCTTTCGTTGCAGGATTTCATGACACCTGCTTCAACGAGAATAAGGTATACCTGGGATGATGACGCGCTGATTGACGCCTTTAATACCGCCTATGCCAACGGCGATCAATATGTCGTTTCCGTCTGAGTCTGCAGGACTGGATAGCGGGTAACGGCGATGGTGTGGTTGACGGGTATAGGGTCGGAGCCAAAGACCATGCAAATGGAGCAGGACACTGGCCGACGCTGACTATCCAGACTATTCCTGAACCGGGTTCAATGGGTCTGCTGGTGCTGGGAATGCTGGGAACGTTCTGCATCCGCCAGTTTCGTAAAGGATAATGGAACAGGCTCAAGATACCGTCTAACGGGTCTTGAATTATAAAATAAAACGGCAGCTCCACCACCTGAGCTGCCGTTTTATTTATGCTGCCGGTCGCATGCATCGTTGCGGGGCAGACATTCTTGTCTGCCCTGCGCAGGCAGGAATGCCTTGCGCCACATTTGCTTCTTTGTAAAAAATCCGTGTATCCGGTGTATTTGCCGTTTTCACTGCTTTCTTTCAGAAAGCTACTCTTCGAATCCAGCCTGTCCGTGCATGTATCGTTGCGGGGCAGACATTCCTGTCTGCCCTGCGCAGGCAGGAATGCCTGCGCCACATTTGCCGCTCCGTCGTGGACAGGCAAGCAACTGTGTTTTTGCGGCTATAATTTTTCTGAATACGCTCTAAACCGAAACTGTTTTAGTGCCGGCAATCAATTCTCCGCATCCGTGTTTGACTGTACGGCGTTCAGACGTGCGGCGGATTGATCAGCGCAATTCGCGCGAGGCCTTTGAGTGTCAGGTGCGGGTCAACCGGCACAGCATGATCCCAGCCAGCCAGCACCCATTCTGCAAAACCGCCGGTGGCGCAGACTCTGGTTCCGCGCCCGAGTTCTTTTTTCAACCGCGCCAGAATTTCTTTGACCATACCGAGATAACCGAGATGCGCGCCGATGCGCATTGCCTCTGCGGTGCTCTGCCCGATCAGATGTTCTGTCTTCTCCGGCTGAATATGCGGCAGCAGCGCCGTTTTTTCGGCGAGATAATCAAACATTAACGGCAGTCCCGGACAGATAATCCCGCCGCAATACCCTGCCCGCTTTTTAATAATATCAAATGTGAGCGCCGTGCCGAAATCGCACACAACCACCGGCGTGCCGTAAGCGGCGGCAGCTGCACAGGCGTTCGCCAGCCGGTCGGCGCCGATGGTTTCCGGCTTTGGATAGGTCACGGGAATGCCTAAATTGAGTTTATGATTCACATACAGAATTTCCGTGACACCGGAATTTTTTAAAAATTTTTCCCAGCGTTGATTCACTGCCGGTTTAACGGACGCCACCACGGCGCGCGCCGGAACGTTTTTAAGGTTCAACGCCGGTTCGCCGGACGGCGCGCGCTGCACGGACGAAAGTGTCAGCCCGCGCGCAACGGCAAGCGATGTGCTTGTATTGCCGATATCAATCACCAGCGCCGGAACGATGGATTGTTTCATATTCTTTTCCTTTGCGGGCATCGTATGAGTTTTTTTATCAGAGCATCTCATTGCGGCACCTCCTCCGGCGGAGCAAGTTTTCCGGCTGTTTCAAGAATCGCCTCGGCGATGAATTTTTCGAGCAGAGCCGGGTTCCCGCGGGTTTGGCAGATTTTGAGGTATTTGTAATAGGCATTGCGGCGTTCCTTGTGAATCACCGGCGGCACCAGGCCAAGCTGCAGCGCTTTGATGAACAGGAAAAGCCGTCCGGTGCGTCCGTTGCCGTCACTGAATGGATGGATGCGCTCGAACTCGGCATGGGTTGCGGCAAGCAGATTGACAGGATCGCCGGATTGCGCATTCATTTGCTCGCACCAAAGGTTAATAAGTTCAGGAATTTTTATGAAGTTTGCCAGCGGAACAAACGCGCCATGAATCCGCGCGCCGTGATTCCGGTATTCGCCGGCATTGGAAATGACGCCGTTCATCAGTCTCAGATGTGTGGCGCGAAGCAGGTCGGGAGTAAACATAAAAGCGGTGCCGCCTGTCTGCAGCGCATCGAGCAGGAAGTTCAGCGCGGACCGGTGATTAATCGCTTCGCACTGTTCGATGGCGGTGCGGTTTTTCAGAATCCTGCTATCAAAGAGCACAGCGGCAACATCCGCTTCGGTCATCGTGCTGCCCTCGGTGGCATTGCTGTGATAGGTAAGATTGACGGTGATCCGGTCGAGAATTTCACGGTTTGCGAGCAGACGGCCGATGGTGAATTGTTTGGTGAGTGCAAGCAGCTTGGCGTTTGTCACAGAAGCGGCATCAACGCTGTCGCTGCCAAGGATGTCGGCAAACAGCAGGTCAATTTTCTCTTGCGACTTTTGGCGCGGCACGGCCCTGCCGTTCACCCATTTGTTGAGTGTGACGAACGATACCCCGAGGCGGGCGGCGAGCGCTTCCTGAGTGAAGCCCCCGGCGGCACAGATGCGCGTCAGTTTTTCAGGAACGGAGTTCATGCACGCAACATCATAAAGTTTATAGTGTTTGTCAATTAATATATCGCTTCACCAGAGCGTATTAAGAAAAATTATAGCCACAAAAAACACAGTTGCTTGCCTGCCACGACGGAGCGGCAAATGTGGCGCAGGCATTCCTGCCTGCGCAGGGCAGACAAGAATGTCTGCCCCACAACGATGCATGCGCGAACAGGCTGGATTCGAAGAGTGGCTTTCTGAAAGAAAGCAGCGAAAGCGGCAAAGGCTCGCCAAAGGCGGGCAGTGAAAACGGCAAATACACCGGATACACGGATTTTTTTACAAAGAGGCAAATGCAGCGCTGCATTCATGTTCATGCGTGGTTAATCATCCTTTATTCCAGGGTTAGACAAAGTCTAACGCCAGATCGGCGGACGGCGCAGAGTGTGTGAGCGCGCCGACAGAAACGGCATCAACGCCGGTTTTTGCGATCTCGCGAATCGTTGTGAGATTTACTCCGCCGGAGGCTTCGGTTTTACAAATGCCGGCGCAGAGTTTTACGCATTCGCGCAGTTTGAGCGGCGGGATATTGTCGAGCAGAACCCAGTCGGGCTTGGCGGTGAGTACTTCTTTGAGCTGTTCAATTGTGTCGACCTCAACCTCAATGAGTAATTGAGGGTATTGCCTGCGCGCCTCGTTGACAGCGCCGGCGAGCGTGCCGCCGGCACGCGTCCGGTGCGCGAGATGATTGTCTTTAATCAGCACGTGATCGAAAAGCCCGTAGCGGTGATTGGTGCCGCCGCCGCACAGCACGGCATATTTTTCGAATGTGCGCAGTACCGGCGTTGTCTTGCGCGTGTCGAGAATCAGAACAGCGGAATTGTTCGCTTCGTCGACATACCGGCGCGTCATGGTGGCGATGCCGGTCATACGCTGAATAAAGTTCAGTGCGGTGCGTTCGGCAATCAGAATTCCGCGCGCCGGGCCGGTAACGGTCAGAACGGTATCGCCGGCACTCAGCGCACTTCCGTCCGGTTGATGCAGTTTAACCTCAAGCGCCGGTTCCACCTGCCGGAATACTTCGGCGGCGACCGGCGCGCCGGACAGGATTCCGTGTTCACGCATTACAAGGTTCGCGGCAGCCTGTTCGCCTTTCGGTACGAGTGCGACGGTGGTTGCATCGAGTCTGTCCGGCCCCAGATCTTCAGCGAGTGCTTCTCTAATCCGCTGCTTGATGTCGGGAAACGAGAGAATATCGGGCAGGTTCATGCGCGGCTTGTTCCTTTTCGCGTTCTTCTTCCTGTTTTTTGCGGTGCGCGATTTTGCCGGAGCCCATCATGACGCTGACAGGTTTGAGCAGTTCAATGTTTTCGCAGGCGATTTTGATGGCCGATGTGATCGGTACGGAAAGCAGCGCGCCGGTAATACCCCACAGCCAGCCCCAGAAAAGCAGCGAAAGCAGAATGACCACCGGACTGAGATTCAGGCGGTCGCCGGTCAGCTTCGGATCGAGAATATTACCCATGACCTGTTGAATCACAATCAGCCCGATCAGCAGAATGACCGCCGGCCAGAATGAGGGATAGAACTGCACGAGCGCAATCAGCACCGGCGGAATGGTGGCAACGATTGAACCGATGGTCGGAATAAAGTTTAACAGAAAGGTGAGCACTGCCCAGGTGACCGCAAAATCAATGTCCATGATGGTGAGTAAAGCCAATGCCAGCAGCGCCGTGATCGTACTGATAAAAAGTTTAATGGACAGATAACGGCTGATTTCGCCGGCGATACATTCCGTAACTTCAGAAATTTTTTGGGATTTTTCCCCCAGTGCCGCTTCAATTTTTACTTTGGCATACGGCTTGCCGGTCAGCATGAAAATAAGAAAAATCAGCACTTTTGTCATGTCACCCATAAACCCAACGAATGAGCCGGATTTTGACACCAGCCAGCGCCCGATTTCACCGGTCCAGTGAAACTCTTTGATATATTCCGGCGGGATGTGCAGGCGCGTCATAAAATCGGTGCTGATCTGCAGCAGTTTTGCGGCATATACATCGTACTGTCCAACGAAACTCATCACGCGGCCGTAGACAAAAAATCCGATCAGATAGCAGAATCCGATCAGCAGCAGCACTACGCAAAAAATTGCAACCGCCAGCGGAATCCGGCGGCATACCAGAAAATTAACAATCGGTGCGAGCAGATACGAAAGCAGCCACGCGATAATCAGCGGAAGAATAACCGCCTGCGCAACTTTCAGCACAAAACCGACCGCCACCAGCGCGATCACTCCGACCAGCGGAATCAGAAAACGCTGTTCTTTCATAAAAATTCCTTTCAGGAATTAAATTTGAAGCACGAAACTCGAAATCCGAATTAGAATTTCGAATTTTCTTCAAACTTTGTGATGTCAGCTTCATACTGCAGGGTTAATGCGATGTCATCCAGACCGTTCAGCAGTTTGTTTTTCAGCAGGGCATCTATATCAAACACATAAACCTGATCGCCGGCGCCGCTGTGCAATGTAACGGTTTGTGCATCCAGATTCACTGTTGTCTGTACGCCCGGTTCTTTGGCGAGTACTGCAAAAATTTCGCTGACTTTTTCGTCCGGCAGCTCAATCAGCAGCAGCCCGTTCTTGCCGCTGTTGTTACGGAAAATATCAGCGAATGCCGGAATTCCGTGGTCAGTCGCTGCAATCACCACTTTAAAACCGTATTGCTGAACCGCCCAGACGGCGTGTTCACGACTCGAACCGCAGCCGAAATTATTGCGCGCCACCAAAATCTGCGCACACCGGTTTTCCGGTTTATTCAGCACAAACTCCGGGTTATCCGTGCCGTCGCTGTTGTAACGCCAGTCAGAAAACAGCGCCGCACCGAACCCGGTGCGCTTGATTGATTTTAAATATTCTTTCGGGATAATCGCATCTGTATCAATGTTCGCGCGATCCACTCCGGCAATGACGCCGGTCACTGTTGTAAACTTCTCCATATCTACTCCTTACAAAATAAAATTCGAAGCACGAAACTCGAAATCCGAAACAAATCTTCAATTCAAAAATTATAAAACTCCACCCTGTTTTGATTTTTGCAAAATGGCACCGAAGATATTCATTAATTCCTGAGCTTCACGGGCCAGGGCATGTCTCTCTTCAGCCAGCTTTTTATCCTCAAATGATTCAATCAAATTAAGCCAGTAACGGCTTTCTTTTGCTTCTTTCCGGAAGATTTTAATCCGCATGATAAAATCTTTTTTGCTCAGCGAATCGTTCGCTTCAATGTAATTTGCACCGACTGAACCGGAAGAACGAACAAGCTGTTTCGAATCTTCATAATTAGGAATATCCTGTTTTAGTGCACGAACAAATCTACGTACAGATTTTGCAAACCCGAATGTCCGATCTTCAAGATCGTAAATTTTGGAATTTTGTTTTTCTGTCATTTGAATTTGTTTCGTACTTCGAAATTCAGGATTTCGAATTTAACAACTCCCTGACATCCACAAAATGTCCGGCGACTGCCGCCGCCGCTGCCATTTGCGGACTGACCAGGTGCGTGCGCCCGCCCTTGCCCTGCCGTCCTTCAAAGTTACGGTTGGAGGTGGATGCACACCGTTCTTTTTCTCTCAGTTTATCCGGGTTCATCGCCAGGCACATGCTGCAGCCGGCATAGCGCCACTCCGCGCCGGCATCAACGAAGATACGGTCAAGCCGCTCTTTTTCGGCAGCATAACGCACCGCTTCTGAGCCGGGCACAACCAGCATGCGAATGCCGGGCGCCACCTTCTTGCCCTTCATCATTGCAGCGGCAGCGCGCAAATCCTGCAAACGCCCGTTCGTGCAGCTGCCGATAAATACAGTATCGATTTTGATATCGGTCATTTTCATGCCCGGCTCAAGCCCCATATAATCCAGCGCGGCACGCACGTCCGCCGGGCTGTATTCCGGCACAGCGTCGAGCTCCGGTACAGCGCCGGTGATGTCCGTTCCCATGCCGGGACTCGTTCCCCACGTTACCTGCGGCGCAAGATCGGTTACATCAATCGTCAGTTCATGATCAAATTCTGCATTGTCGTCAGTAAAATATGTTTTCCACTCAGCAATCGCTTTTTCGAGCGCTTCACCTTTGGGTGCATAAACGCGGTTTCCGGACGCGATATAATCAAAGGTGATTTGATCGGGTGCAACCAGTCCGGCGCGCGCGCCGGCTTCAATGGCCATATTGCAAATCGTCAAACGGCCCTCCATCGGAAGCGTACGAATCGCTTCGCCGGTAAATTCAAATGCACAGCCGGTTGCGCCGGCGGTGCCGATTATGCTGATCAGTTTCAGCACCATATCTTTTGCCGTAACACCGGGCTGCAGTGTACCGGTAAATTCAACACGAAACCCTTTCGGCTTTTTCTGGCGCAGGGTTTGCGTCGCTAAAACGTGCTCCACTTCCGACGTTCCAATACCGAATGCGATGGAACCGAACGCACCGTGTGTTGCCGTGTGCGAGTCGCCGCAAACCACCGTCATTCCCGGCAGCACAATGCCCTGCTCCGGTCCGATAATATGAATTACCCCCTGCCGATCGTCACCGAGTCCAAACAGCGTTACGCCGGTTGTTGTGCAGTTTTCCGTCAGCGCGTCAATCTGCGCTTTTGCAACCGGATCGGTTACATTCATGCGGTTTTCGTCCGTCGGCACATTATGATCCATCGTCGCAAACGTGCGGTCCGGCCGGCGCACGCTGCGCCCCGCAAGCCGGAGAGCTTCAAATGCCTGCGGGCTCGTTACCTCGTGCACCAGATGGCGATCGATATAAAGCAGCACTTCGCCGTTGCCAAGATCTTTAACAACGTGCGCATCCCAGATTTTGTCGAACAGTGTTTTACTCATAGCCGGTAAACATATAGGTTTACTCCGTATTGCATCAATGTAAAAGGAACAGCAAATTATGAACGGATATCTGATTTTCATCCTCGCGCTGCTGATTTTTAACTGGCTGCTTTCGCTCGTTGTCGAAACCCTGAACCTCAAAGCGGCGCGGCCCGAAATTCCGGCGGAATTCACCGGCATTTATGACGCCGAAAAATATGCCAAATCCCAGCGCTACCTGCGCGACAACACGCGCTTCGGTCAGCTGCAGGCTGCCATTATGCTGCCGCTCACCATTGCGTTCATCCTGCTGGGCGGATTCCGGTGGATCAACAACATCGCCGTTGCCGCCGCCGGCAGCATGATTTTGCAGGGGCTCATTTTTGGCGGGATTCTCCTGTTGATTGGACAGCTCGCCGGACTGCCGTTCAGTATTTACGACACCTTCGTCATTGAAGAGCGGTACGGCTTCAATAAAACCACCGCCAGAACATTCATCGCCGATCTGCTCAAAGGCTGGATGCTCACCCTCCTGCTCGGCGCACCGGTATTCGCGCTTGTGCTCTGGATTTTTTCCGCCGTGCCGTACGCCTGGTTCTGGGCGTGGGCGGCGCTCGCCGTTATTCAGATTTTTATTCTCTTCATCGCGCCGGCGGTCATTCTGCCGCTCTTTAACAAATTCACACCGCTCGAAGAGGGCGAACTCCGCACCGCGATTGAAAACTATGCCGCCGGACAGAACTATAAACTCAGCGGAATTTTTAAAATCGACGGCTCGCGCCGCTCCACCAAATCCAACGCCTACTTCACCGGCTTCGGCAAAACCAAACGCATCGCCCTCTTCGACACACTCATCGAAAAACACAGCACCAGTGAACTCGTTGCCGTTCTCGCTCACGAAATCGGACACAGCAAACTCGGGCACATCAAAAAGAGTATTTTCATTTCACTCCTGTCATCGCTGCTCATGCTCTTCATCCTGTCGCTTTTTATCACGCAACAGGGACTCTATGAAGCATTCGGGATTACCGGCGGCACACCGCTCTACGCCGGATTTATCTTTTTCGGATTTCTTTACACGCCCATCAGCATGCTTCTCGGCATCGCCGGCAGCATCCTCTCGCGCAAACATGAATATCAGTCTGATGCTTTTGCCGCCCAAACCACCGGGGACTCCGGTGCCCTGATCACCGCCCTAAAAAAACTCTCCGTCGACAACCTCTCCAACCTCACCCCGCACTGGCTGAAAGTATTTCTCCAATACTCCCACCCGCCCGTGCTGGAACGCATTCAAGCGTTGAGAAAATGCCAGCGCATGTCGCCATAAAATCTTCAGCCAAAGCCCAGACAATGAATATGAACTGCGACCTGGAGCGATGATAGATTTTTCGCGTGACGGTGTGTTATTCTGCGCCGCTGTTTAAGATACACACAGGCATTTTCCAGCCAAATGAAGCCGCTTATATAAGGCTTCATCACAGGGTTGTTGTTCCTTGCGATACTTGCGCGGCGGAATCACCGCAATGATGGATGCATCCCGAAGATGAACCTTGATAGAGCCGGCATCAGTTTTTCCGCCAAAACCAAAAATTTTATCCCAGTGCAACGTCGAGCAGCATCATAACGGCAAAGCCGATCATGGCGCCCATGGTGGCAGTATCCGTATTTTTGTCGGATTGCGACTCAGGAATGAGCTCTTCAACGACGACAAAAATCATGGCACCGGCGGCGAATGAAAGCGCATAGGGCAGAATCGGCTGCATATACATCACGGCCGCCGCGCCGGCAACGCCGGCGACGGGTTCAACGATGCCGGACAGCTGTCCGTACCAGAAACATTTGAAACGCGACAGTCCTTCGCGCCGGAGCGGAACGGAAACCGCCGCGCCTTCAGGAAAGTTCTGAATTCCAATTCCGATGCCGAGTGCGATCGCGCCGGCGAGCGAGGCCGCCGGAAGTCCCGATGCCACTGCGCCGAATGCGACGCCGACAGCAAGCCCTTCCGGAATGTTGTGCAGTGTAATGGCGAGGATGAGCAGGATGCTCCGGCGCCATGAAGTCTCCGGTCCCTCGGGCTGTTCAGCGCCGGGATGCAGGTGCGGCAGAATAATATCGATGCCGCGCAGAAAAAATCCGCCGAGCAGAAAACCGGTCACCGCCGGAATCCACGGAATATTTCCGGCGGCTCGCTCCATTTCAATCGCCGGTTCGAGCAGCGACCAGAAACTCGCGGCGATCATCACGCCTGCCGCAAACCCGAGCATCGCATTCAGAACCTGCCGGTTGATCGTTTTAAAAAAGAAAACCAGCGCCGCGCCGGCAGCGGTCATACCCCATGTAAACAGCGTTGCAATCAGCGCCTGAACAACCGGATGAATTTCAGTAAACCAATTTACGGTCATAATGAAGCCTTCTTATGAGTTGGGTGGTTCTATACCTTCATTTAAAATTGAAAGGTAGTCTGTATAACAAAAAATACGATTCCGTTTTTGTCCTGTTAATTCAGAAACGATGTGGAGTTTTTGCAAATGTTCAAATGTTTTATTTACGGTTGCTGAACTGAGGCCGATACCTTTCATGGCTGCAGTCGCAGTTAAAATCGGGCGGCGCAGAAGTTCATGATGAATTTGCAGTCCGGAGCCTGCGGCGCGTCCAAGCGTTTGGATTTTCTGCCGGTCCTCTTTTGCTAACGAATCAAGTTTTTGCACGGTATCAACTGCCTGTCCGGCAACCGAGATGACGGCATCGGCAAAGAAATCCAGCCAGCTCTCCCAGTCACCTTTCAAGCGGACGTTCATTAAAAGGTCATAATATGTTTGCCGGTGAAGCTTCAAATAAAGACTGAGATAAAGCATCGGTTCTTTTAGGGCGCCGCACTCGCAAAGAAGAAGCGTGATTAAGAGCCGGCCGAGCCGGCCGTTGCCGTCAAGAAACGGATGAATTGTTTCAAACTGAACATGCGCCAGCGCTGCTTTTAACAAAACGGGCGTTGGTTCCGGGTCATCCTGCAGAAACAGTTCCATTGCACCCATACATTCCGAAACGTTTTCCGGCGGCGGAGGAACAAACGCAGCATTCCCGGGACGGGTCCCCCCGATCCGGTTTTGTGAGCGCCGGAATTCCCCGGGTTGTTTTTCACTGCCACGTCCTTTTGACAGTAAACGTTCATGCACTTCCCGCAACAGACGCAAAGAAAGCGGGAAGCCTGAACGTAACCGCTCTAATCCATAGTTTAAGGCGGAAACATAATTACTGACTTCTGTCGTATCGTCTAAAGGGACGCCTGGAATCTCTTCGAGCTCATAAAGAAGAAGATCGGACAGCGAAGATTGTGTTCCTTCGATCATTGAAGATAGAACGGCCTCCTTCCGGACATACGTATAAAGAAATAAAGAAACATCCGGGAGCAGTAACGACACGCTGTCCAGTCGGCCGAGGGCAAGTAACGCATCGTCAAATTTTTTTCTCAGGTCCGCCGACCATTCGATCGGTGGTTCCGGCGGAAGTGGTGCCGGAATAAATGATTTAACCGTTTCTCCAGCGGTTGAAACCGGAACATAATGTCCTTGTATCATCCTGTTCATATTTATCCTGAAATACCGAAATCATTATTTTAGGATAATACATGAAAGTAAAATAAAAAATCGCGTTATTTTAGTTTTAGTGATTATCCTAAAATACCGAAGTTTCTTATTTTAGGATGCACCGCAGCATTTTTTGTATTTTTTGCCGCTGCCGCAGGGGCACGGGTCGTTGCGGCCGACCTGCTTATCGGCGCGGCGGATCGGTTGCGGTACCGGCGGCGCCCCGGCGCCGGGCGGAGCGTTATGTCCCGGAGCAGCACGCCCCTGCAGGGCGGCGTGCTGGCGCGCGGCGGCCAGCGCCGATGCATCCTGCTGCGTGCGGTTGCTGACCATCATTTTATTTAATGACTGCCAGAAACTTTGCAGCGCTTCCATCGACGAGCCGGTGCGGAAGATGTTCTGCGCGATTTCAGATTTGATGCGATCCATCAGGTCGCCGAACAGGTTAAACGCTTCGCGCTTATATTCAACGAGCGGGTCGCGCTGTCCGTAGGCGCGCAGTCCGATTCCTTCGCGAAGGCTGTCCATATTGCGCAGATATTCCTGCCAGTGTTCGTCGACCGACTGCAAAATGATCATCTGTTCGATATGTTTAATGCGCTCCGGATCTTCCAGCGAAACTTTGAGCTCGTACGCTTCTTTGATGCGGCCGAACAGCAGCTCAACACGTGCTTCAGGTCCTTCCGGAATATCTTCGGCGCGCAGTCCGACCGGGAAGGTGGTGTTCGCCCAGCCGAGGAACTCTTCCGCCGGCGCGCCGGCGTTCTCTTCGATGATATCGGTAATGATGTCGTACAGTTCTTCGCGCGGATTTTCGCTGCGCAGCACAGTCTGCCGGAAACCGTAGATCACCTCGCGCTGCTGGTTCATCACATCGTCGTAGCGCAGGGTGTTTTTACGAATGCCGAAGTTCATCTGCTCAACCCGCTGCTGCGCGCGCTCGATGGATTTATTCAGCCACGGGTGTTCAAGCACTTCGCCCTCTTCGATGCCGAGACGCGTCATAATATTTGAAATGCGGTCGGAACCGAACAGGCGCATCAGATCGTCCTCGAGCGAAACGTAGAAACGCGAAATTCCGGGGTCGCCCTGGCGCGCACAGCGCCCGCGCAGCTGACGGTCGATCCGGCGCGCTTCGTGGCGCTCAGAACCGATCACATATAACCCGCACGGGCGTTCCGCCAGCAGTTTTTTCAACGCCTGCGAGCCTCCGGCGGGCGTGGAATTCAAACTAAGCGCTTTATCCTGAATCTGCTCTCTGCTCAGCCAGATCACACCGGCGCCGAGTTTAATGTCGGTTCCGCGTCCGGCCATATTGGTGGCAATGGTAATTGCACCGGGCTGACCGGCGAGCGCGACAATTTCCGCTTCGCGCGCGTGGTTTTTCGCATTCAGCACATTATGCGGAATGCCCTGCCGGTCGAGCATGCGGCTGATCACTTCAGACGTTTCCACCGTTGCCGTTCCAACGAGCACCGGCTGTTTGCGTTTGTGACAATCCTTAATCTGCTCAATCACCGCATTATATTTTTCGCGTTTGGTTTTATAAATCTGGTCGTTGATATCGAGGCGGCGGATCGGACGGTTGGTTGGAATAACCACCACATCGAGTTTATAAATTTCGTGAAACTCGCCGGCCTCGGTTTCCGCCGTACCGGTCATGCCGGAAAGTTTTTCATACATGCGGAAATAGTTCTGAATGGTAATGGTTGCCAGTGTCTGCGTTTCGCGTTCGATCTTCACGCCCTCTTTCGCTTCCACCGCCTGATGCAAACCGTCGCTCCACCGGCGCCCGGCCATCAGCCGTCCGGTGAACGTATCGACGATGATCACCTGATTGTCCTGCACAACATATTCCACATCTTTTTCATAAATGCAGTAGGCGCGGATCAACTGATTCACTGCATGAATGCGTTCACTGCGGTGTGCAAAATCGTCCTGCAGTTTCTGGCGCATCACCAGTTTTTCCTGCGGCGCGAGGCCGACGCGGCCTTCGAGTTCCGAAAGTTCCGTCGCGAGATCCGGCATCACAAAATGTTCCGGATCGTCCGGATTCAGCAGTTCACAGCCCTTATCTGTGAGACTCGCATCATGGCCCTTTTCGTCCACCGTAAAAAACAGCTCTTCGCGCAGTTCACGCGCCTCCTCTTTGTAGGAATCGGTGATCATCATATTGTTCACCTGCTCCAGCAGACGCCGGTGCGCCGGTTCTTCAATCAGTTTTGCCAGCTGCTTGTTTTTCGGCATGCCCTGATGAACCTGATATAATTTGCGCTGCGCCGCATCCTTATCGTCGCCGGCAAGCAGATCCTGCGCATCCTTCATCAGACGCGTAACCAGATCCTGCTGACGGCGCACAAGGTTGCGAACCACCCCGTTCAGCGCACGGTACTGTTCGTCGGCAGAATAAGGCGCCGGGCCGGAAATAATCAGCGGCGTGCGCGCTTCATCAATCAGGATCGAGTCGATTTCGTCGACAATTGCATACTGATGGCCGCGCTGCTGCACCATATCCTGAACGCGCATTGCCATGTTGTCGCGCAGATAATCAAAACCGAATTCGCTGTTGGTGCCGTACGTGATATCGCAGTCATACTGCTCGCGCCGGTCCGGCGGCGGCATCATGCTTTTCAGACAGCCGACGGTGAGGCCGAGATATTTGTACACATGCCCCATCCACGCCGAGTCGCGTTCCGCCAGGAAGTCGTTCGTTGTCACAACGTGTACCCCTTTGCCGGCGAGCGCGTTCAGATACACCGGCAGCGTCGCCACCAGCGTTTTCCCCTCCCCCGTCATCATTTCGGCAATCTTGCCCTGATGCAGAACCATGCCGCCGATCAACTGCACATCGAACGGCACCATATCCCATGTCAGATCATGACCGGAGACATGCACCGTTGTGCCGCACAAACGCCGGCACGCATTTTTCACCGCCGCAAACGCCTCGCAAAGAATGTTATCTACGGTTTCGCCGTTTTGCAGGCGCTGCTGAAACTCGCCGGTTTTAGCTTTCAGCGCCTCCTCGGAAAGCGACTGATATTCCGCTTCAAGTTCATTAATCCGCTGCACCAGCGGCATCATCTTTTTAATGTCCCGATCGTTCTTCGAGCCGAAAATCTTTTTCAAAAGTGCGTTCACCATGCGTAATACTCCGTAAAAATTAAAATTTAACCACGGAATATACTAAAATACACGGAAAATCTATGTGAAGAATTTAATCGCGATGCATCCGGGATCTCAATCTAGCAGGATTCCGGCGGTGGTGCATAACGGCTGTAATAATCAGCGTGTCCGGTTTGATTTTAAAAATGATATCGGAAGGAAATAAACAGTGATCATTTCAGCACGGCATACGCATTGTTAAATACATCGCCTGCCGGGCGCAGAGAAATCGTACCGGTTTCAATTTCATGGCTGCGCCTACGAATTTCTGCCCGCCATGCCGGAGAAATGTCCGTTTCCGCTGCCGCATCTAAACTTTCGAGCAGTTTTTCGGCAACGAAAGCACGAAGTTGAACAGGTAATTTCAACGCGTCGGTGATGAGTGTATCTGTGGCAGGATTCATATAAAGCAAACGATAGGGTTCTGCTCGTTTCCAGTCAAGGGGACAAACCGGAATGATTCTACATTTTATTGTATATTTTTAAAATATATCTTGATTTTCACATACCTTTATATATACATATTCAAAATATAAGGTAATTACATATATGAAATCTAGAAAAATGCAGAAATTTGAAGAACTGGCGGAGCGACGGGTGAATGAGGTATTAAAAAAAATAAATTTAATTGGAAATCTTTCCAACACGGGCAATTATGAATATACTGAAACGCATGCAAGACAGATAATAAAAGCTCTAAAAGACGCTGTTAAAGAAGTAGAAAATCGATTCGATCACAAAGGACGGACAGAAAAAGGCGGATTTAAGTTTAAAATATAGGAGATGAAATGTGGCAATTCCGACAAATGATAAAGGGCGAAGATAGTGTTGACCCGATACAAGGAGAATTTTTTGCATCCGAAGAAATCGGCGATCTAGCTGAAATTTTAATTCGCGAAGCCATACAGAACTCCCTTGATGCCAGAGTAGATGAAACCCAGATAGCTGCGGAGATAATTATATCTTATCGATTTGCTGACTATTCTTTTTCTGATCTTCAGGCGAAAGGGATGCCTTTTGAGGGATTGGCTCCGCATCTTTTTTCTGAAAACAGCGGTCTTGATCAAAAAAATTTGCCGGCGCCGAGTGAAAAAATAGAATATTTGACAATAGAAGATTTTGGCACACGCGGATTGGGCGGAAATCCAGAATATGATGATAATCACAGTCCCGCATCTTTTGAGGGACGCGGGTTGTATGATTTCTTTTTTTTCTGGCGCAATATCGGACGATCCGGAAAAAAGGAAGGTATTGGCAGCTGGGGGCTTGGCAAACATGTTTTCTCTGCGGCATCGCGCATTAATACTTATTTCGGTTTAACTTGCCGTGTAGAAGATAGTCGGAAATTACTGATGGGAAAATCTATTTTAAAGATACATCATCGTAATGGCCGGAAATATGCGCCTTACGGATATTATGGACGGTTTAATAATGAAGAGTTTTTCGCATATCCACTGGAAGATAATCAGCAAATTTCTTCATTTACAGAGATTTTTCATATTCAACGTAGCACAGAGCCGGGGCTGTCTGTCATTATTCCGTTTCCGAAAATAGGAGTCGCCGCTCCAGGGCCTCTAGTTAATGCAATTCTCAGAGATTATTTTTACCCGATTATTCGTGATCAATTAAGAGTTCGGATTTGTTATAAGGGATGTGATGAGATTACTATAAATTTTAATACGATAAAAGCTGTTGCCCGCGAATATGTTACTTCGGATGAAGTGTTGTTGAAAACACTTGATTTAGCTATTTGGAGTGCTCAACTTCCCAGAGAAGACATTATAGTTTTAAATACATCGGATCTGAACAAGTCGCCTTCAGTTACAGATATTCAAATCCCAGAGGATGTATTAGGTGTTATCAAAAATCAACTTGAAGAAAACGGAAAAACTGCGCTGCGGATACCCATTCGAGTCAAAAAAAATGATGCAAACCCAGATCGTGGGGAATTTGATATTTGTTTTGCTCAGACCGATCTTACTCAGCGTGTGCCTGCTAAGTATATCCGGCAGGGAATTGATATAAAACGTGCGAATCCTAATAAACTTGATGTGGGTTGTATTGCACTCATAGAAGTGCATGACCCCGTTCTCGGGGGATTACTTCGAATTTCTGAGCCGCCAGCTCATGATCGATGGGAACAATGTAATAATGAAGACCTTTCAAAGCAATACGATCGAGGAAGTAAAACTATCGGATTTGTAAAGAATGCTCCACATGAGCTCTGGCGGCTGCTTTCGCGGAAAAATACTGAGCAGAATCGGAATTTTTTTAGGGATATTTTTTATCTAAATACCAACGATATTCCATCAGGAAAGCTACAAAAATCCAATGGAGAAAAAAAGAAGAAGGAGTTAGAAGAAACGGTTGATCCGCTAGAACCTTCCATCCGAATGGTGCGTACTGAAAAGATCGCTGGCCGCGATACTGGTTTTGTGGTATTGCCTGTTGAAAATGCTACTTATACGCCAAAAATTATTGTTATCAAAGCAGCATATAGAGTTCCGTCCGGCAATCATTTCAGTAAATATAGTTTATTTGATTTTCGGTTTAATAAAGCTCCGGTGAAATTAAAAACGAATGGCTCGGAAATCATTTATTGCGAAAATAATGTTCTTAAGCTGAAAGTAATAAATGAAAATTTTCGGATTGATGTAACCGGCTTCGATCCCAATCGAGATTTAGTGGTTCAAGTTGTTCCGACAAAAGAGGAGAATGATGAAAGGCAGGACTAAGAAATTTAATTATACTAACCGCATTAAAATTCTACGATCAGATCTATTGATCAGTATTGACCGTTCCTGCGCTATCCCGCGCCTCGAAGCCGATATTCACCTTAAGAATTATCGCAATAAACTTCCTGATATTGGGAAAATTTATGTTGAGGCGTACCATCGCACTCGGCTTGATCGATTCTGTTTTGGTACAGTGGGCAATCCGGTTGTTCCGAAAGAACGGAATTTACATTCATTTACCGTCACTGATTTAGAAGATATTCGCTTTCGAGTCAAGATAGTGGATGAAAGCGGGTCACATGGTCAGATTTTGGCAATGGCTGATGGAGTTGGTTCTGTTAGCGAAAGTGAACGAGATGCGAACCGACTGAGTTTGCTCGGCCTGGATTTTGAAGATTTAGGCAATCGAATCTGGAGGCTGGATCTTGAAAGAGGCGGCGGGGTGCCTTGGCTGGTTATAAATTCATCAATTCCTGATTTAGTTCGTTTTTTACATAATAACGAAATGATCTTTTGCATGATTTATCCGGAACTCGTCCGGCAAATTCTTGCCTACATATTATTATATGGTGAAGAAGATTGGTCTGTTGCGGATACAGAAGACGGAACCGATGAATGGCAATTGAATTGGCTGTGGTTTGGTCGCAAGTTGAGTGGAGAAAAATGGCCGAGACGATATCACGGTGGTGAAAAATGCAGCGCATGGATAGAAAATTGTGTAGATTGTTTCTGCCGAACCAAGAAAGTGATGGAAATGGTGCGCAAAGCGCTGGAGGTACCTGAATGAAAATGACAGTTCGGACATTTAATGCTGTTGGCATGAATAAATTTAGAAAATTCTTAGAGATGCTTCAAGATTGCGGGGATACGCCCATACCATTTGAATATCTTGAAGATATAACTTTGACTACTTCTCTTGATGGATTTTCTGAAATTGATAGAGATATAATGTTTTCTTCTCGATTGGCTGCTGGAAAATATTTCTGTGAAGTGTTGGGTGGAATCAATGCACGAGTTCGAAAAATTCCTGAATTATGGGCTTGGTTAAGTTTAGCGTATTTTGATCAGGTTTGCCCAGTTTCTACAACTGGGGTGCGCAAGCCCGGCCAAATTTGTGGATATATCCCATCATCAAAATATACAGAATACTATCGACACAAACTTTTAGGTCCATATAGTTTATTTGAACTCCATGGCGAATTCGCCTCAGCCCTTTTATCTAATCCAGTATCTATTGTTGGCGAAATCAATGAACAACTGGCATCGCGTCAAGAGATAGTTTCTAATAAGGAAATGATGAAAGCGGTTCACAAATTATATTATGATGAAGAACTACAAACGTTTAAGCGAGGGGCGACTACCCGAAAAAAAGCGGGATCTGTTGATCGATTTTGGCGTGTGAAAGAACAGCTTGATTTGACATATGACTTTTTTTCAATGACCCGAGATGATATTCTACATCTTTTCCCGAGAGAATTTGATTTGTGGTGGAAAGATGGCGCAGGGCATAATACCGATAGTTGATTTATTTGCAGGACCAGGCGGGTTGGGCGAAGGCTTTTCTTCTGAAATTTTTAGAGAAAGGCCTTTTCGTATCGGTGTCTCTGTTGAAAAAGATCCGTGTGCACGGCAAACATTATCGTTACGTGCATTTTTTCGTTATTTTAAGCACACAGGGAGATCAGTCCCTGAAGAATATTATCAATATCTCTCAGGTATTATTTCCCGTACAGAACTTGAAGAATTATATCCGGAAGAATGGAAACTTGCTTATAACGAAGCTATTTGTGCCGAGTTAGGAAATGAACATTCAGATCATCAACCTTGGATTGATAAAAAAATCACTGCTGCCATTAAAGATCACAAAGACTGGGTGTTAATTGGTGGACCGCCTTGTCAGGCATATTCCCTAATCGGGCGCAGTTGTATTTTGGGATATTTAAAAAGCGAACGAAGCGGAAAAACAAAGGCCGATTTTGAAAATGACGACAGGCATAAGCTCTATCAGCAGTATTTACGGATTATAGCGTTATACGCCCCGGCTGTTTTTGTAATGGAAAATGTTAAAGGGATTCTTTCGTCTAAATTGCATGGGAAGAAAATTTTCCCGCGAATATTAAAAGATCTTCGAGACCCTTCTGTTGCCGCAAAACAATATGGGTGGGGAAAAGTAAAACAAAATAAATACCGGATCGTCTCTTTTGTAACAGGAGAAGAGCCGTCAGAGGGATCGGAAGCGGATTTTTTGATCAAGGCAGAAAAATATGGAATTCCACAGGCACGGCACCGGGTAATTCTTTTAGGACTTCGGGAAGATATTTTTGATGCCATTCACGGGGGAATAACGCCTTTAGTAGAAAAAAACGAAATAACGATAAAGAAAGTAATTGGAAATCTTCCAAAACTGAGGAGTGGTTTTTCAAAAGGAACTGATTCCATAGAACGGTGGAAAAAATATTTTCATGATTTAAAAAAGGCGCCTTGGCTGAAATCTATTGAAAAAGAAGTCCGCGATGAATTGATTGCAGCGCTGCAAGAACTTTCCGGAAGTAATGAATCACAAGTTTATAACAGATGGGGGAAATTTCCATTAGATATACTTAATGGATGGTATACAGATCCGGAATTAAAAGGAATTTCACATCATGAAACACGAACCCACATGGATTCAGATCTTGCCCGTTATTTGTTTGTAGCGGCATATGGAAAGGCTAAAAACCGCGCACCGCATTTAAAAAATTTTCCTGATGAATTACTTCCGAAGCACAAAAACATAAGAAAAGATAATCCTGATCAAAAATTTTCTGACCGGTTTAAGGTTCAGGTTTGGGATAAACCGTCATCGACAATTACCTGCCATATTTCAAAAGATGGACATTATTTTATTCATCCTGATCCAGTACAATGCCGCAGTTTAACTGTTCGGGAAGCCGCAAGAATTCAAACTTTCCCGGATAATTATTTTTTTGAAGGCGGACGGACTCAACAATATCATCAAGTTGGTAATGCAGTTCCTCCATATCTTGCAAAGCAACTTGCAGAAGTAGTTTACGATATTTTTAAAAAATACAATACGCGTTCTACTTAGCGCAATTGAACGATTTCTCTATTTGTGACAACAGTTTTTTCCCGGTGTTTACCTGACACTCCCAAACGGTAATAACACGCCAGCCGAGTTTTTTTAATTCACGGGCATGTTTTTTATCGTTGGCGACATTGCGTTCGAATTTTTTATTCCAGAAAGCTTTATTGGTTTTCGGAGTGGTTGCATCTTTACAATTTTTATGCCGGTGCCAGAAACATCCGTGAACAAAAATAACGGTTTTATACTTCGGAAGAACGATATCCGGCTTGCCGGGAAGTGTTTTGACATTTTTACGAAAACGATAACCGGCACGGTGCAGCATGGAGCGGACGAGGATTTCCGGCTTTGTGTCGGTGCCGCGAATCCGCGACATATTCCACGAGCGTTTTTCCGGTGTTAAATGATCTGCCATAGTGAAAATTCAGCCATAAAACACATAAAAATTCACGCAAAGAAACCCGAAGAGTTTTATGGTCGGGCATAAAGACAAACAAACCGCACCGGCTTGCAGTGCGGGGTTTGCAATTTCAAACTGCTTGACTCTGCTTATATTTATTTTCCGATACAAAAACGTGAAAAAATGTTGTCGAGCAGTTCGTTGTGATAAATACGACCGGTAATCTGTCCGAGACTCTCGAGTGCAGCACGCAGATGCTCTGCCGCCGGCACAGCGGATTCTTCGCCGGCGGAAATCTGTTCGCGCGCGAGCTCGAGCTCGGTGCGCGCATTGATTAAGAGATTCCTATGACGTTCAGAAATTACGGCGTGTGCCGGCGCATTCGTTATACCGCCGAGTTTTTCGGCGATTACATCGAGCACTTTTTTTCCTGTGCCGTGAATCAACGAGGTTTCAACGGTTTTGAAATCAGACATCGGAAACCGGAAACCGGATTTTTTTTTATCGCTTTTGTTCAAGACAACAACCGTCCGCGCCGGATTGAGTGTTTCTAAATACGATTGATCCTCGCCGGCAAACGGCTGCGATAAATCGATCAGATAAAGCGTGATATCGGCGGAACCGGAATGAACGCGCGCGCGCCGGATTCCTTCCTGTTCAATCAGGCAGCCGGTTTCGCGCAGACCGGCCGTATCGAGTATACGCAGCGGAATTCCATTTAAAATGAACGCTTCCTCAATGACATCGCGCGTCGTGCCGGGAATATCGGAGACAATCGCACGGTCACGTCCAAGCAGCACATTAAACAGCGTTGATTTGCCGGCATTCGGCCGTCCCATAATAGCAACGCGTGCACCTTCGCGCAGCAGATGCCCTTCATCCCACGTTGCAAACAGTTGATCCAGCAGCATTAAATTTGCCTTCAATTTGCCGGCAAGCGCCGGAAAAACATCATCCGGCAGTTCGTCTTCCACAAAATCGAGCGTCGTTTCAATATCAGCGGCAACAGCAACCACTCCGTCATATAATTCAGTGAATTGTTTACTGAGTCCGCCTTCGAGCTGCTCAACCGCTGCTTTGGCGGCACGGTCACTGCGTGCGTGAATTAAATCAGCTACGGCTTCGGCCTGCACCAGATCCAGTTTACCGTTTAAAAATGCGCGACGTGTAAATTCGCCGGGCTCCGCCATGCGGGCACCGGCAGCGAGACAGCTGCGCAGAATTTTTTTTAGAACTACGGCGCCGCCGTGACCCTGAATTTCGATGGTATCGTCGCCGGTATAACTGCGCGGTGCACGAAAAATCAGACAAAGCGCCTCATCGATTTTTTCACCGTCCGGCGCGATAATTTTTCCGAACAGAAATGTCCCGCCGGCGGCATCCGACGGTTTTTGCGTGCCGAAAAAAATTTTATCGGCAATTTCCCAAACGCCGGTGCCGCTGACGCGCACAACACCGACGCCGCCCTCTCCCGGCGGCGTTGCGATTGCGGCAATAGTATCGTGCTGATTCATCGGCAGGGTTATATTGGAATTCTGCATCCTGATACAATAAGAGTTTCTGTTAAGAAAAGAATGGTCGGGGAAACAGGATTTGAACCTGCGACTTCTTGGTCCCAAACCAAGCGCTCTACCAGACTGAGCTAACCCTCTCACTACCACGTTGTTACAAACGGCACTACTTTTCTTTGTTGTCGTATCCGCTCCGCCTCTTTGCAGAGCTTGTGTAGCAAAATATGCGATCGTGTGTAGCAGTTTGCAAGCTGGAAATCCTGCAACCCAAAAGAAGAATCTTCGCATCCGTCGTTCACTGCGGCCAGAGGGCTATAAAAACCCTAATGCGGGCAACTCGGAAGGTTTTTAGGGTCGGTACTCTAACATCCTTATGCGCCTTTTGTCTCATCACACGATAAGAGGGAGATATATTGAACGGATACTATGACTTCAGAAACAAGTACATGTTGTTCCGTAAATGTGATCTTATCGCGAGTTACAACCGGTAAATAAACGAAATCAGTATCGCGCAGGTAACAATGCTATAAAGAAATTTGATAATTTGTGCTACGTCCGCCGCCGGAAGATATAAGAACGCCATATTCAACGAGAGCCTGTAAATCACGTGTAGCGGTAGGTTTGCTTGTTTTTGCGATCACCATATATTTTTTTGCCGACATTCCGCCCTGAAATCCATTCGAGCCTTCTTTTAGCATCCGATGTAATACTTTCAATTGTCGTTCATTGAGTTTCATGCCATTGATGCGGGTATAAAATTTTGTTTTACGTACCGCGAATTCAATCTGCGTTTCTGCCTGTTGCTGTGCGGTAATCAATGTCCTTACAAACCATTCAATCCATTCAGTGGCATTAAGCGATCGTTGTGCCTGCTTGAGTGCAGCATAGTAACCGGTACGGTCTGTTTCAATGGCTTGAGAAAGGCTGAGTAGTACCGGATATCCAAATCCTTGAGACAATGCTTTTTCCGAAAGAGCCCGCCCGATTCGTCCATTTCCATCTTCAAATGGATGAATCGATTCAAAATAGAGATGCGCAATTGCCGCCTTTACGGGGAAACTTTGTATTGTTTTATCTGTTCTATTGAACCATGAGATAAACCGTTTTATTTCCGCCGGAACGGCAGTCGATGGCGGTGCTTCAAAGTGTACTGTTTCGTTTCCGATACTGCCTGAGACAATCAACATTGGCTCTTTATGCGTTCGCCATGTGCCAACTTGAATTTTTACAGCACCTTTCATTAACATAGAATGCCAATTAAAAAGCATTTCCTTGCTTAATGGTTTTTTAAAGCTATTCCGTACGCAAACCAGTAGCTCCGCAATTCCTTCTGCTCTCTGGTCTCCTGTTTTTTCCGGTTTAGCGTGCAATCCAAGGTTTTTTTTAATTGAGGACATTACATCCGGACGGCTGAGCATTTCGCCTTCAATCGCCGCGCTTGTAAGCGCTTCCGAAACCATCAGGTCAATAATCGTTTCCGTTTTTTCCGTTTCCGGCAATGTTGATAAAAGCCCGTCTGTTCGTCCTGTTTTTTCGATAAACTTGAGTATTAAATCCTGAACTCCAGCGATTTCATAATGAAACTCAGGCCACTCTGGAAACTGCCAGTTATATTTCATGAGCCGTTTATATAAATTATTCAGCTCAAAAACAAACATAATCATGAGCCGAATAAAAGGATTAATCGGCTCATCAAATGATTGTTAGGTTATGATTTTTTCAAATATTTTGATATCATTTTGATGTATGATTTTTTTAGTGAACCACTCCACGAGCTAAAGCCCGTGGCTTCTGGTCTTCTGCATAATAGCTCCCAGTCCGGAGTATGGGTGCCATTCATCCTCGGTCTTAAAAGATTGGGGTTTTCTGGCTACGGGTTATAAAAAATTTCTAAACATCCGACAATTCGAACCATCAGAAAAATGGTGCTCTACTGAAAAAATTTGACGAGAAGACTGCATGAGCTTAAAATTAAACTTGGAACCGTTCAGGCAGACCGAGGACGTGGACTCGCTTGCAGTATATACTACAACCATGTCCATCAGATGAAAAACGGCATCATTTCGTATGCACTCGGAAGGCATCGCAACGAAGACGTTCATTTTCGAAATTTTTCTCTCTAACGTCTTCTATTTCGGTAATTCCACTTCATTTACAACCCCGGTTATAAATCCAATGAGTTTATAAGTTTTCGTACCGTCTCTTTTTCCGGCGCTTTAAACCGGTGAAACGGCTCCGAAACAAAATCGCTGCATATTCCCATCAGGTTTAAAGCCGCCTTTACACCTTTGAGGAAACTTGACCCATGTTTCCCAACGCTATACACTGTAGTACTGATTTCTATAACCTTTTCGTGCAGTGCTCTGATGATTTTTAAATCACCGGTTTTTGCCGCATTATATAGACGAACATACAGGTCCGGAAACATATTTGCACCGCCACAAACCCCGCCGCTTGCACCAAGAAGAACGCTTTCCGCCAGTAGTTCTTCCGGTCCGGTGAAAAAAGAAAAATCCGGCCGGTTTTTTAAAAGCGCCCTTACCCGATGGAAATAAACCATGTCGCCGGAACTGTCTTTCAATCCGGCAATTTTTTTAAATTGTGCCAGGTATTTTACTGTTTGCGGTTCGAGATTAATTTTTGTACAGCCCGGCATATTATAAAGAAACAGCGGCAGAGACAGTTCTTCGATCAGATGCTCTACATATTCAATCAGCTCCGCCTGCCCGGCAGTAAAATAATAAGGCGGAGCTAGCACAACGGCATCGGCACCGCAATCAGCAGCTCTTCCGGCAAGCGCCACAGATTCCGAAAATGAGGTATCAGTGATACCAACCAACACCGGTACCCGCCCGCTGATCTGCCGGCAGGCACGTGATATAATATCGTTGCGCAGCTTATAACTGAGTGCTGGCGCCTCTCCCGTAGTCCCAAGAACAAACAGCCCGTGAACACCGCCGGACAGAACATGCTCGATCAAACGCTCAAACCCCCTTGCGTCCAGCGTATCCCGATCCATCAGCGGAGTCACCAGCGGAGGAATAATCCCATTCAATGAAATTCCGTCAGCCATAATATTTTTCCTCGGAAATTATATATCAACGTGTTCGGGGGAAACCTCTTTGTAAAATCCAGCCATATTCGCCATCGAATTTTCCGCTACATATTTCCAACCGTTTAAGTATCGGATCATCGATACTTTTCATTGTTTCTAAAATTTTTATCAGCAATGCTTCTCTTGAATCAATTATTTCCGGAGAATCTGAGTGATACAGGTTAACTGTTTCATGCGGATCATTTTCCAGATCATACAGTTCATTAGGAACCGTATTTTTAAAATCGATAATCAATTTCCATTTTTTTGTACGACATGCTCGGAGGTCAGCGCCCGTTTGATTCCAGTCCCACATCCGGTACTGCATAAACAGCCCGTCTCTTTCAATAGCCTCACTATGTTGAAGTACCGGTAAAAGATTCTTTCCGCGAACAGTTATGCGTTCGGCCGGCTCTATCCCCGCAATTCCGAGAATCGTAGGAAACCAGTCGAATGTTGATATCGGATCATTAATAACGATTCCTGGGTTTTTTATGAACGGACATTTAATAACTGTCGGAACCCGTAATGAATTATCATACATATTCGGACGGTCACCGCGATTATCAGTGAGAATCCACCATCCGTTGCCCTTATGCCAGATTCCATGATGCCCTAAATTATATCCGTTATCGGACGTAAGAATGATCACCGTCTGATCATCGATCTGCTCTGTTTTCAGCAGATTTAAAATCCGGGCGAGATTCCGGTCAACCGCATGAACACTGGCCAGATATTCTTTAGTCATCCGTTTCACTCGCGGAATATCCAGTTTAGGATAATCCGGATTCGGAACTTCCGGATCAATATCTTTGAATAAATCCCAATCATCATCTTTCAACGGATGCCATGTTCTATCGCCGTCACTGGTAGTGATGTTCTGATTGACGTGGGGCTCCCAGAAATGCAATGAAACAAGAAACGGGGCATCAGCCCGTTTTTTTATAAAATCGATCGCATAATCTGTGATGAGATCAGAGCTGTACCCGGATGCAGTAACATTGACTCCGTCAATTTCCATTTCCGGGTTTAAAGAAATTCCGGCGCCTGAACGCCAGCCTTTGAATTCATCATAGCCGCATTTTGTCGGGTGAAAACAATCGGCCTCGCCCAGATGCCATTTGCCGAACAGTGCGGTTTGATACCCATGATCCCGCAATTCTCTCACCCAGGTTTGGGTTGCTTCTCCAACGCCTAAATCATCATGAATATCAGTACACAAATAATCCGTAAGACCGGTTTCTGTACTATACAGCCCGGTTAACAGACAGCTTCGTGCCGGACTGCACACCGGCGATGCGGTAAAACAATTCGAAAATAAAGCGCCTTCTTTGGCTAAAGAATCAATCGTCGGCACTTTTGCATCCGGATGCCGATCAGGACCGCATACCCACGGTGCCATATCATCGGCCACAATAAAAATTATGTTCCACGGTTTCATTTCATAAACTCTAAGGGAGGCGTTTTGTTCCCATTAATTTTCCGAGAACCGGATTCATTGCTTTTGCCCATATTTCATATCCGGCAGAACTCAGATGAACTAAATCCGGCATTATTTCCGGAGTTACGCGATTCTTCCGGTCAACAAGCTCACTGTTGATATCCAGATAAAACACATGTTTTCCGTCCGCCATTTCCGCTGCAATCCGGCTGGCCTCCTCATTTTTTCTGCGCTGATCATTATATTCTGCCGGCGCCGGAAGCTGTTCGCGCTGCGCAAATGTCCCGCGTGGAAAAATCGACAGTAGCAGAATCTTTGTTTCAGGAATACGGGCGCGAAGTTCTGAAACCACTGCAATAATACCATCCGCGATTTCCTCCGCAGTATGAGTATCCCCGTTGGAATTATTTGTCCCGATCATGACAACAGCGGCTTTCGGAGAAATTCTGTCCAATTCACCGTTTTTTAACCGCCACAGCACATGCTGAGTTCCATCCCCGCCGACACCGAGATTGGCGGCATTCAGCGGCTTATAATAACGATCCCAAACCGTTTTCCCGGCGCTATACCAACGTTCAGTGATTGAATCGCCGACAAAAATCAGCTCCGGTTTATTTTCAATTTCTTTCAGAATCGTCTCATGCCGCGCGCCCCATCCGCTCTTATCAAACCGTGAACGGGGAATAACCGTGGCCGGCGGGAACAGATCAATCATAAACAGCTGAACCGGTGCACCGGCAGCACTGCGGTTCCCGAAAACAAGCTGGTCGCCATGTGACCAATAAACAAATGCCGGATTATATTCCTCCTTGGCGGTCAACCGTTCTGAACCGCCGGCGGACAGATATGTTACAAAAACCGACCCGTCGCACAAATACGCAATCTTTTTTCCCGATGCATGAACACTGACCGTTCCGAAAACATCCGCTTCATGCGCGGTAATCTGCGAAACTTCACCGGAACCTGTTTTTACAGAATAGATCTGATTAATTCCGGCAGTATCTTCCGCCTGAAAAAACACTGCACTGCCGTCCGGTGTACTGCTGAGCCAGAAACGCGGACGCGCTGTTATTTTCAACAACCCGGGCTTTGAAAAATCAGTGAGTTCCCGAACGGCCGCACCGGCAGGCGGAAACGGCAGTTCTGTTTCTGTTCCGGCAAGCGGGCGGCCGGAATTCTGCGGTTCGATTTTTTCCGGAACATCTACCAGAAAAATATCCGTAACCGATGTTCCATCGGTTGCGATATGATTCCCCTTAAACGCGATTGCGCGACGTCCATCCGGCCATTCGACCCAGCAGTTTTCGTAAGCGCGCGAAAGTTCACCGGAGCCCGGAACAGGATTTTCTTTTACCGGAACTAATAATAAACTGAACCATTTTCCATTATGATTCTCCGGATGTTCATCAACTGTTATCTGCCGCCCTGCAACAGAAACTCCGACGGTTCGTAAATCCGGTGATACCAGCATGTCATTATATGTAAAGGCGATCCGCTGCCCGTCTTTACTGAACTGGTGGCAATGCGTTCCACCGCGCAGCGCGCCGGCTGAAAAAGGTGCGATGATGTCACGCGCATCCGGAATAAAAGCAGTGCCTGTTTTATTCACAATCATTGCGCTGCGCCGCCAGAATTCATATTTCCGTTCCGCAGACGCATTATGCGGGCCGTAAATAAAAATAACCGATCCATTTTCTCCGTAACTGGCAGTGCCGCAGCCCGGCCCGAACTCAGTCTGATTCGTTATTGCAAATAATACTTCATTTCTGCCGGATTTTACATGAGTCCGTTTTACAACATCATTCAAATGATTCGGACCGCACGTGTAAACGATCCATTCATCATCCGGTGACCACGGATTATATGGGCCGAGCAAATGACTGTCGTTATCAAATGTTATCTGACGAATCGATATATCTGAAGAGAACGCTGCGCTCCAAAACATCCATACAATAATGAAAATATTCCACATATTAGCTTTCATATTTCATGTCTCAAAAAAGCATCTCTCCATAAAAGGCCGCACAGTCCTGTTTTTTAATTTCATCTCCATAATAAATTGTTCACATCACTTTCTGAAAACAATCACTGCGCTCTGCTGATTATTCTCTAACGGAATATTAATTCCCTGCTCCATCAGTACACCGCCGGAAAATGACGATTGATCTTTTTCGATGAAATAATCTGCCGTTGAATCTAAAGCCTGAAGCAGCAGCTTTCGACTTTCGCCTGACAGATTATAATAGAATACAATAACCGTTTTCCGATCCGCAGAAATGTATTGCACTGCCGAACTGTTTTTCTCACGGATGTCAATCAGCCGGTACATATCGCCGGCTGTAATCACCGGGCGTATCTGTTTATAAAATTTGACCTGCCGGGCAATATCTTTGAGTTCATCTTCATTCGATTTACAAAGATCGAGCTCATAACCGAAATTGCCGGACATCGCAACATCTCTGCGCAATTTTAATGAAGTAACCCGTCCGGTCTGATGATTCGGAACGGATGAAACATGAGCGCACATTGTAACCGGCGGATAAACAAGTGCTGTTCCTTTTTGAATTTCAAGCCGGCTGATAGCGTCTGTATTATCACTTGTCCAGACCTGCGGCATATAATAGAGCATTCCAGGATCATACCGCCCGCCACCGCCGCAACAGCTTTCAAATAATATATCGGGAAACGCCGCCGTAATTCGCTCAAGAACAGCGTATAATCCTAAAACGTAGCGATGAGATAATTCGCCGGGCGGACAGCTGCCGGATGAACCGAGATTGAATAAACTGCGGTTCATATCCCACTTCACATAATTAATCAGTCCGCAGCTGAAAACCTCCGATAACACATCAACGACATAATCCTGTATTTCTGTTCGTGATAAATCCAGTACCAGTTGATTCCGTCCGAATTTTAACGGACGTTCCGGAATATGAATGCACCAGTCAGGGTGCTTTGTATACAACTCGCTTTCCACCGAGATCATTTCCGGTTCAACCCACAGCCCGAATCCCGTTCCGATTCGGTGAATTTGCTGTGCCAGCCCGTCAATTCCCTCAGGAATTTTTTCTTTATCAACAAACCAGTCACCCAATGAAGATGTGGTATCATTCCTTTTTCCAAACCAGCCGTCATCCAGCACCGTTAATTCAATTCCAACTTTCTGTGCTATGCCGGCAAGTTTGATAATGTCATCCGATTTAAACTTGAAATACATTGCCTCCCATGAATTCACAAGTATGGGACGTTCTTTTGATTTATAATGTCCGCGACAAAGGTTATTGCGATAAAGCCGGTGAAATGTACGACTCATTTCTCCCAGGCCACTGCTGGAATACACCATCACGGCTTCCGGTGTCTGAAAACCCTCTCCCGGCTGAAGCGTCCAGTCAAATACGTATGGATTAATCCCGATCTGAGCACGCAGTAACCCGGATGGAATCACTTCAATCTCACCGGAAAAGCTTCCGCTGTATACCAGGTTAAAAGCATACACAGCGCCGGATGTCTCTGTCACATGCGGGTCCAGCAATGCAAAAAACGGATTTTGCCGATGTGAGCTCTGCCCTTTTCTACTCTGCAGAATTTTTGTCCCGCAATTCAGTGGCTCGACGGTGATGTGCCGTTCGGAGGCCCATCCGCCGGTGAGATGGAGCAATTGAAAATCAGTCGAAGAAAAATCCACAGAACAGCTCATCGCCTTATTTAACCGGACCGGATCTGTCCCTGAATTTTCAAATCTCACAGAACGGACAATTACATTCAACTGCGAAAACACTGTATATTGTAATATAACATTCAGATTCAAAACGGCATCCTGTGCATAAATAAACAGTGTATCTGCTTCACTATCATCATTCACATATACAGCAGGCAGTCCGGGAAGCGACGGTTTCCCCGAAACAACCCTGTGATCTTTATATTGAAGCATAGAAGAAAAATATCCGGCACTGGAAATAATTTCATATGCCGGCGTCCGGAAATCACCGTTATCCGGCAATGAATATTCCTGCGGTAAAACGTCCAGTGAAATACCCGGACGGTGCTGCGGATAATATCCGCGCGCGAGAAGCGGTTTTTTTAATTCCTCCTGATAATTTTCAGGCAGTGTTCCGCCCCAAAAAAAATGACCGATCTCTCCGCCGTTCAGGATGTGAATTGCATAAACCGAACTGTGTCCGGACAGAATAAACATTCTGTCCGTGCTGTTAAATTGAATTGGCATGAAACTCCTTAAGAATTAAACAAGATGATTGTTAGAAATTGTTTTCTTTAAAAAACCGGCACTTAATTTTGGTGTCCGCTTCAATGTTTTATAATCTGCATATACAATACCAAAACGCGTATCATACCCGTCCGCCCACTCAAAATTATCAATGAGACTCCAGACAAAATATCCTTTGATCGGATACCCCTCATCAATGGCGCGTTTTGCAGAACGGAAATGTTCACGGAGGTAAAGAATCCGGTCGACATCCAGCACTTTGCCGTCCGGTGTTATTTGATCCGTGGCCGCGCATCCGTTTTCAGTAATGTACAGATTTTCTATATCCCATATTTCTTTCAAATGCCGCGCCGACCAGTAAATGATCTGCGGTCCGAATTTAATCCACGGTTTTCCCATAACAGGATATTTTTCCGGCACCGGGATAATTTCATACCCCAATGCATTGCTCGCAGCGCGGACATACGTCGGGTAATACGCATTTATTCCAATGAAATCCAGCGGGGTTCCGATTATTTGCATTTCTTCAGCGGTGAAATCAGGAGCATCGGCTCCCTCCCGTATTAAATATTCCGGCGTATACTGTTCTTCCAGAACCGCTGTAATAAAATGGCTGTTTTCGATACGCATTGCGCAACGGGAAGCTTCGATGTGTTCCTGTGTTTCAATAATCGGAACATAAATTTTCGGATTTTCTGCAATGCCGACAGGCACTTTATTGCCGGTCACAGCACGCAGTGCCAGCACGGCTTTACCGTGTCCAAGCAGTGCATGATGCCGGATTTGATTGCGTATCTTCCGTCCGACTTTTATTCCCGGTGGAAAAACACAGGCATCATACCCTTGATCTGTATATGAGAACAGTTCGTTAACCGTAAAAAAACCGTTTACTTTATCCGCGTACTGTTCTGCAATCAGCGTTGCATAGTCTGCAAAGCAATCTGTTGTTTCAACAGATTTCCAGCCGCCAAAATCATCCTGCAAAGCCTGGGGGAGATCCCAGTGAAACAGCGTCATCCACGGTTGAATGCCCGCATCAAGCAGTGCATCAATCAGCCGGTGATAGTAATCCAGTCCTTTTTGATTCACCGCCCTGCGTCCCGCCGGCATAACCCGCGGCCAGGACACTGAAAAACGATAGGCCTGAATGCCTATGTCTTTCATAATGGCAATGTCTTCCTTATAGCGGTGATACTGATCAACAGAAATATCGCCGGTGTCATTATTTTTCACATTTCCAGGCGTATGTGAAAATGTGTCCCAGATACTTTTTCCGCGACCGTCTTCATTTGCAGCACCTTCAACCTGATAGGATGCCGTTGCACAGCCCCACAGAAATTTTTCAGGAAAACTGTCCGGGCTCATTATTTCTCCTGAGTCCACACGGTTAATCCTGTTAAATCTTTTTCTTTCCGGCAAAACGGAATCAGAGAAAGAAAATATCCGACAATCATCATCAGCAGATTCCCAATCACACCGACATAATACATTTCAAAAGAAAACCGGCACGCTCCACCGAAAATGTCGCGACTGTGCAACAGCATAAAAATGGTAAAAATCGTTGAAAGAATAATTCCGATCACAGCGGCCCGTGCCGTTGCCCTGCGGGTAAAAAATCCAAGCAAATATAATCCAAGAATTCCCGAAGTCATTACCGATCCAATGAGCATTAGCATATCACGAATGGTGGTAGTTGTTGTCCGGATTAGTATCAACGCGCCAAGAAGCATTAATATAGAAGCAATACATGCAACGATCTTGGCAACGCGTAAATAATGCTGATCGGTTTTATTTTTAACAAGATGCCGGCGGTATATATCCACTACTGAAATTGTCGCGATTGCATTAATTGAAGAGTCAAGTGAACTCATGGCGGCGGCCAGTGCAGATACAATTACAAGTCCGCGAATTCCGATTGGAAGATAATTCATGATAAAATATGGAACAATCTGCTCTGCCTTTTGAACTCCGGAAAGAATCTCACTTGCCGTTGTTGTCGGGAAACGGGAAAAAAACACATAAAGCGCTGTTCCCAAAAACATGTAAAATGCCCACACCGGAATACTTGAAAGACAGGCAATCCAGACGGCATGCTTGGCATCCTTTTCACTTTTCGAAGCACAATAACGCTGAACCATGTTCTGATCGGCAGTATGTCCGTTAATCCAACCGATGAATCCCATCAGAAATAACATTGTCACAGTTTTTTCAGACAGACTGAATCCCCATTTGGCCGGAATAATCATGCCGTCTTTTATATCGGCAAAACTGAATTTGTGATGTTCTATACCCACCGAGAGAATCTCTCCGAATCCACCCGGAAGCTGCACGGCAACCAATGCAATACAAATTATACCGCCAAGAAAAAGAATGACTGTCTGAATAACATCCGTCCAGACAACAGCATCTATTCCACCGACGATTGTATAGATTGAAACCACTGCACCGGAAAATAGTACGCACCAGCTTAAACCAATCCCTGTCAGTTCATGCATCAATAATGCCAGCAGATATAGAATAATACTGATTCTAAAAATCTGTCCGAGCAGAGAAACCGAGGCAGAATAAACTCTCAAGCCGGCACTGAAACGTGCTTCTATATATTCATAAGCGCTTGTCACATTGTTATTCCGGAAAAAAGGAATAAACACTTTTACCGCCAGAATGGCCGCCAGCGGATATGCCAGTGCCGGAACAAACCGCACCCAGGTTGTTTTAAAAGCATCTGCCGGATACGCAATAAATGTTACAGAACTGATCGATGTTCCGATCATGCTCACTCCGATGGCCCATCCGGGAAATGAACGGCCGCCTAGAAAATATTCCTCCGTAGATGTGTTTTTTTTAGAAAAGTGAAATCCCATATATGCCATGGCAGCGCAATAAATGATAATAATGGATAAATCAATAAACCCAATGGTCATCGGAAACTCCTGTGCATTGCATTAATAAATAAGATTCCGGAAATTTTTTACACGGTGAAAAGTAACTATATTTCCGTTATGTGCGGACTCTGCATCTTGATCGCCGGAACGACTCAGGATGACCAGATCATCACCATCAAAATCCATACACGCATAATGACGGGCCTCTTTTTCTGAATTGCCCATTGCAACCAGTCCGGCAAAGCACCAGTCCACCATATTCTTTGAAAATGAAAGCTGCAGGGACCGGCGTTCGTTATCCGAATGCCCGTATCGGTCTAACGGCAGCAGGTCTGCACGGGTCATACTGTCAACGGCCAATGTACTAAGCAACCAGTAGAGCTTTGTCTGTTCATCATACAGAACAAAAAATTTCATCTGCCCTCCCGGTAGCGGCGTATACACCAGTTTTACACCGGACGGTGCGGTTTCCAGCATCGTTTCAATTGTTCCGTCGTCCCGCTCTACAGCTTTGACAACGGTTGCAAAATTACTGCGTCCGGTATGCGCCCGTGAAAAAATGTGAAATGTTTTCCCGTCTGGATCATACCAGTAATGATCCGGGGCTGTAATCTGTACAACATTCGATTCCAGCCAGCCGACCGGCGGAAATCCAATCCGTTTGGTACTTGTTTGAACCATCGCCTTTTTCGGATAATATCCACCCCAGAACGGTATACCAAAATAATTCATTTCGGCATCCTTAACCACCTTATAAAACGGCATTGCAGACGCAAATGTCCACGCATTGGAATTTAACAGCCCTTTTGACAGATCGCCGCGAATCAATGCCGGTGTAAATTCGCTGACGTCCCAGGTCAGCTCCATTTGCGGATCATCTTTCCGGTCCATTGCAAAATAGACGAATCCGTTTTTTACGATTACATTATGTGAACTGCTGTGCCACAACTCCCCGTCGGTCAATGTAACAGGATCTGACCAGGTCTTTCCGTTATCTTTTGATTCGAAAACTGCGAGATCACCGCGGTGACCGTAATGACCAAAACAGTAAATTTTATCGTCAGCGACAAACAACCGGCTTTGCATTAACGAATAATTAAACCGGTAATCCCAGGTCACACCGGCATCATCGGAGGTATAAATCAACGATTTTCCGGTGCCTTTCTGATTCGGAATTACAGGCATCGGCGAACCGGAAAACTCAAACGCGATAATAATCCGCCGATCCTTACCCGCAACAATTGTCGGATTGTATAGCCGGCTCGTCTGCGGATTATCGACCCTGTAAACAACCCGTTCATCTGCAATAAATCGTCCCTGATTGTTTACATTATCCGGTGCAGCAGCATGTACGCTGACAAAAACTCCATATACGGTATTAAAAGTAATCAATAATGAAAAAATGCTTAATGTAATATTGCGTTTCATTTTATCTCCAAGGCGTTAGAGTTTATTTAACATCGTCAAAAGTTGTTCCGACAACGATTTTCTCGATCTGATGGGGTGTTGTCGTACTCCAGGTGTTAATTTCGAATCGATCAATCACACCACTTCCATAGAGCGGTTCATATGCTGCAGCTTTACTTACAGTGGGACGGCCTAACTCTGCTGGATTGGCTGGATTGTACCAGCAATCAACCTGCAACTGCCCTCGCACATCTGTCAACCGGCAGAATACATCAATCATTTTTCGAACATTCTGGCAGGTTGCTTTTCCTCCACGATTCTGAACAATACTCTCAAACTCAAGAGAGCTAGATGAACTGAACGCTTTTAGATGCATGGAGCTATGCCGTCCCAGTTGTTCATGAGGAATCGCGGAATCTCCGAGCCCGAGACGAAGAATCGCACCATCCTCATCGCCTTTTACATCAACATGGACGCGCAACCATAGTTCAGCGGTTTTATTTTTTGCTTTAGTCCCGCTTTTTAACGCATATGACTGGCTAAAAGGTACCGCGATCTGAGCGGCACGCACACGTAATGTTCCATTGCGGACTTCTATCGTGCTGGCTTTTCCGACGTTAACACAAATCCACTGCTCAGGAATCGATTTTTCATTTTCAAAATCTATTGAATAAATGATTTCACTATATGTATGACTGCAACATAAACAGACCGCTGTGATAATTATTTGTAATTTTTTCATTCCGCTACTCCTTTTCTATCCTATTCTTTTATACTGAGTTTCCATGCTGTTGTTAATGAAGTAAGAACAGCGAAATTGATTTCACTTTCGGCCTCACATCTTCAAATGTTGTTCCCACAACAACTTCCCGAATATTTGAAGCGTGTCCGGACTCTGTAAACCAGGCATTAATTTCTATTCGGCTGAATACATTTCCGTATGTCGTATTATATGCGGCTGTTCTGGAAACCTGCGGATTCCCCAGATTAACGGAATTAGAAGGATTATACCACCCATCAACTTTAAGCTGTCCGCCAACGTCCGTTAAACAGCAATATACATCCACCTCGTTCCTCACATGTTCAGGACGAAGTGTTGCCGCTTGATTATTTTGTGCAACGGACGTAAACTCCAATGTATTCGAGGTACTATATGTTCTGAAATGCACGCTGGCTGAACGGCCCAGCTCACTTTCGACAATCAAATTATCGCCCAGCCCCAGCCGGATAACCTCTCCGGTCAAACTTCCGGGAGTAATGGTAAGGCGGAATCGCACCCATAACTCGCTGACCTGATTGCTCGCACCTGTGCCTGAGCGCAAAGCATAGGATTCAGGGAACACTGCAATCACTCTTGCCGCGCCGATATTTAATGTATCGTTCAAAACAGAAACACCATTTGAATTATTCGTAACCCGCCATTCAGCAGGCAGGGAGGATCGTCCGGAGAAATCTGTTGAAAAAATATGCTCAGAACAAACTGAGGTGCAAAGCAAAAAAATACTCATCAGCACAACCGCATTAATCTTATTCATAAGTACACCTTTCAGTTCAATTTTAAATTTTGATTATCAAAAGGATAATAAAACCGATTTAATTTACAGAGTGCATTGTTTTGCCAAAATTAGTATTTTTTTGCTTCATGTTTTATTTTATTTACTTTTTACACAGCATTATATTTTATAATCTACGATAGATTATCGTTGCACCTTAAATCAGTTTCAGGAGTCGTTTTATGGATCCTTTTTTGCTCAAAAATATTGAATCTATGCAATACGGGCATATGACCTTTCGAGAGCATCGCATTTCGCATTTAAAAAATCTTTTTATTCCGCACTGCGGACATACTCTGATTAGCAGTTCACGCTACCATTTTAACCTGCGTACCCGCGAGCCTGGGCAATCCATTTTCCAGTATACGATCAGTGGAACAGGAAAACTGAAACGCAAAGGAGTTCTGCATACCATCACTGCAGAAGATGCGTTTATTCTGACCTCTCCGGATATTTCCGAGTATTATTTTGAAGAAGGTAGCAACCCATGGCACATTATTTTTATTACATTAAAAGGCAACATCTTTCTGCCGGCGTGGAAATTATTCATTAAACAATACGGACCGGTTATGCATATTCCTTCATCTCATCCAATTCTCCACCGGGCAGCCTTTATTATCCAGCAGGCATATGCCGGTCGTATCAATACTCCGGAGGAAATTGCACATGCTGCATCCAGCTTTGGTTTTTCTTTTATTGAATATATGCAGAACCGCTTCGCCAATAAAAAAATTCCAATTGGCATTCAGCGCGCGATTAATTTCTGCCAAGCCAATCTGCGCAAGCCGCTCACACTGCCGCAGCTTGCATCCATTGCCGGTTGCAGCACATGGCATTTTGCACGGGAATTTAAAAAATGGACTTCATTTCCCCCAGGACAGTATATTGAAAAACAACGCATTGGACATGCCGTGGAGCTTCTCAGATATTCAGATAAAAATATTACTGAGATTGCTGCAGCATGCGGATATGGAAGTGCCAATTATTTTGCCCGGGCATTCCGCCGCGTGACGAACTCTTCTCCTCTTGAATTCCGGCACAAAAATATCCCCGAATAACATCCCGGCTGAATCATTTAGAGCATTTTAATTTTTAGTATAACCGTACAAGAACTTGTGGGACACACTTCCAGTATTCAGGAGCGTGTAGTTTCTGCAAAATTTTACACGCTCCTGAATACAGCAGCGTGTCCTGCGACAAGTTCCAATTCCAATGGATCGCATCAATCGACAATTTCGGACACATTTCACACCGGAGTACTGATGTCTTTCATCAATACCCTGCCATTTGCATAACCGATAAAATTGCTTACAATACAAATTCGAGTTACCGGTAATTAAAACGTGGATCTTCAGATTCTGTTCTCGCATTTTTCATCAACCGATCCAGATCGTTTGCAATTTCTGGATACTGCGCCGCGACGTTTGATGTTTCACGTGGATCAATCGCAATATTATAAAGTTCCAGCGGCGAACCCGGATTTTCAATTACATTATAACGGACGCCCTTCCAGTCACCTTTGCGGATTGCCATCTTTCCGCCGCCTCCACGAATTTCCCAATAGAGAAATTCTCGTGGCGCCGGTTCACCGCCGAATAATACCGGCAGCATTGAAATTCCGTCTGTTTGCGACGGAATCTTCTGCCCTGTGAGTTCGGCGGCAGTCGCCAGAAAATCCCAGAACGCGGAAACATAATCTGAAACCGCACCGGCGGAAATTTTTCCCGGCCACGAGGCAATCAGCGGAACGCGGATTCCGCCTTCATATAGATCGCGTTTGATACCGCGCAATGATCCGTTTGAATTGAAATATTCCGGATCGTGTCCACCCTCTTCATGTGGCCCGTTATCAGATGAGAAAAAGATTAACGTGTTTTCCCTTAGTTCGAGAATTTCCAGCTCGTTGAGAAGTTCACCGACGTAATCATCCAGCATATTCATCATCGCTGCAAATGCGGCGTGTCCTTCGGATTGCGACACATACGGTCCGCGTCGGAAATTTTCTGGAGTTCCTTCTGTTTTGTACGATTTTTCCGGCGGGAATTTCCCGCGATATTTCTCCATATATTTTTCCGGTGCGATCATATCTGCATGCGGTTGCACCGGTGCATAATAACAGAAAAACGGACGCGTTTTATTTTCACGCACAAAGTCCAGCATGTTACGGTGAATAAAATCCGGTGCGTAATCGATGCACTGCGTGCCGAAATTATTCCAGAGCATTTCGCGCATCCGATCGTTCCAGAGAAAATAAGGATAGTAGCTGTGTGCCATAACCTGACAATTATAGCCGTAAAAACGATCAAATCCCATATCCAGCGGTTCGCTGCCGGAATCCGGTGCGCCGAGTCCCCATTTACCAAAAATTCCAGTCGTATATCCGACGCATTTCAATAATTTTACAACGGTAAAAGTTTCCCGTGGCATCGGAATCTGCCCCTCCAAAAAAAACGGCGGCATTACAAAATTCAAATTCCCGCGAATCGGTGCATGACCGGTATGCAACCCAGTCATTAAAGTGCAACGTGACGGCGCGCAAACCGGACTGCCGGAATAATGCTGCGTGAAACGCATGCCCTCCTTTGCCAGCCGGTCAATGTTCGGCGTTGAAAATCTCTGCTGTCCGTAGCAACTCAGATCGCCGTAACCAAGATCGTCCGCCAGAATAAAAATAATATTCGGACGTTCTGCGAAGTTTTTCGACATCGCTTCGTCTGAAAATGCCGTGGCACTGAACACCGCCGGAATAATGAATGACAATTGCTTCATAAACATTTATGTAAAATTTTTGATTATAGATTATCCTTCTCATTAAGAAACCATATCCGAGAAATTTATTTAGCCAGTAACGCATCCACTGGAAAAACCGACAGAGAGCATCATGAAAATAATTATCCTAATTGCATTATTCAATATAACTGTATCTGCACTTACTGAAGAGGCGTTCCATTTTTTTATCTTTTCTGGGCAGTCTGACATGGCAGGAATCGATCCGGAAAATTCCTTTATTCAGGCAGTTCAGAACGCATGCGCTACGAATGTTATTATTATTAAAGATGCAACAAGCGAGCAGCCGGTTTAGCGGCGGTACAGGCAATGGACCTCTGCCGGGATGAATCCAAATCGAATTCCGCTGGGGCGCTGATTTTTTTCATCAGTACCCCAGCGTCTGCCTAACCGATAAATTTCTTATAATACAAACTCTTTTAGATTTTAAATTTATCGTATCTTCCGGCGACAAATGAGTAATCCGGCACCAATGATCCCAAACAGCCCCATAGTGGATGGTTCCGGAATAACCACCGTCCAGACCTCAACGGCATCTAGCAGGTGCGGGGTGCTAGTTCCCCATGAATTAATCTCCAATTGGCTAATCAATCCGGCACCGTACGTAGCACTATAATCTTGAGTTGTAGATGAATCCGGAGCACCGAGATTGTCCGCATCAGCTGGGTTATACCACACATCCACTTTTATTTGACCGCTGACATCGATATACCGCACAAAAAACTCGACGAAATTGCTGTTATCCAGGGTGTTGTTCCATGCGCTTTGGACGTTTTGCGCACATGCAGCGAAACGGTTGGCGGAAGCCTCGTTATTGTTATGCGATTGAATTGCTACTGACCCGAAACGTCCGGACTGCTCCTGAACCAGAGGTAGCGTTCCCAGTCCGATTCGAACATTTGTCCCATCGTTATCTCCGCCTGACTTTATTCGTAAACGCATCCACATTTCATCTACATAAACGTCTGCACCAAGAATTGTTGAACTCAAGGCATAACTTTGTCCGAAATCGTATCCGGCTTTCCTGTTACCAATAGAAACAATCCCGTCATTAACGGCCATTGAATTGCCGGTAGCCTGATGATTGCCGTTCAACGTCTCCCATCCATAATCAGCCAGATCAGTCTTTCCTGCATCTGTAAAATCACTGAAGTACACATTATTGGTAATGATACCCGCGGATGCGATTGCTGTGATTCCAACTAACATACTAATGAGATATTGTAACTTCTTATTCATACACTTTGCCTTTCATTACGATTGCTCTGAACCCTCCTTACACACACAAGTGAGTGTGACCAACGGATAAAAAAATAACTTTATTTGAAAGAAAATCCAATATGATTGTTTTGCTGATTATAGCATTTTTTTGCTTTATGTCATAAGGTCTTAATTCTCAATCTGCCTTGATTGTTTTCACGCTGCTTATTGTTTTTGCTCCACAGTAATTTCGTATGATTCATCAACTAAAATTCAATATTTCCCGCCATGCTCAGAATGTATCTTTCAAAAAGTGGGATGTAACCGCCGGAGATAGCGCCGGCACTGAAACCGGAATAAAACCGTTTCGCAATGACTGTGCAGCACAGCAACCGGCGGCAACCGCATTGCGCGCTGCAATCGCAGATGTTTTTATTATAAAAACTAAAATTATTCCGTGATATTTGATTTTTACGAATAGTACTGTTGACAAGGATTTAAATATAAATTGGGGCTGTAGTAGATAAGCACTAAATATATATTCCCAAAATTTATCTGTGCTTCGGCGTCCCCTTGCGTTGCAGCTAAATCGCAAAGGCACGCTCGGTGTCGATGTCTGAGATTATGAAGAATGCGGGGTATTAAGTTTACGAATCAGCTTCCCAGCCATACTGCACCTTTTTCAGTTCCACCAACAAATCCACTGGTTTGAGTCGTCCGCTGTAGCCGAGATGGACTTTTGATACGCCTTCGACGGCATGGCCTGTAATTTCCTGCGCATACCGGTCAGGGATTTTCGCGACGTTCTGTGCGTATTGAGTCCATGTATATCTGAAATCATGGAAGTGTTTGTGCAGGGACTCTGTCGGCAGCCATACCTTTTTCCAGCGTGCAAACCAGGTCGATATTTTGCTTCCGTATCCCTTGGATGTCACAAAAGTCAAATCAGGGAACAACAGCCCATTAGTATCATCCGCTTTTCGCCTGGCGATATACGCTTTGAAATCAAGATCGTTCAGCACATACGGATGAACAGGTATAATCCGGATTGAGGGATCATTTTTCACCAACTTCAATTCATGCTTTTCGTTTATATCAATGACAGTAATACCGTCGCTGTCGTCGTAAACGTCCGATGCTCTCAGCTGGCAGATTTCGTTCAGCCGGAATCCATGATAAAGAGAGAGAGTCGACACCCAGTAACGGGATGGCTGTTCAGAGTTCAGGGCGAAAGGCTGGATAGCTTGCCAGAAAGTATTCAGCTCTTCTTGTGTGAACCCGCGCGCGACGTCTTTCTGAATGTGAATTTGAGGAACTTCAATACCTTTGGCGGGATTAATTACGATACACCCGACGTCATCCTTTGCGTATTTGAAAACGGCAATAATGTTTCCCAGCCGGTTCTCGCAGGTGACTGCAGAGATTGGAGCAAAGGTCTCCGGTGATGTTTTTGTCAGCCGGATACATTCCTGCAGAGGCAGCCCTTTATATTCCCGTTTCTTCACCATATTCGCGGGGATATACGGAAGGCAGTTTCTGACAAAACCAATCAGATCTTCTTTTGTGAAATCCTCGGCATATGTCCGGCCTGTCCACTCTTTCAGGATGCGAATGTCTGCACGGATCGTGGCTATAGTTTTAGCAATGCGCTGTTTTGCCGCAATCATCAATTCTGCAACATCAGAAAGATCATGCATCTGAGAAGAGGCCGTGACTGTCCGGGAAGCGGTAACTGAAACGGCGGTCTTAATGGGCGGATCGATTTCATTCAAAGACTTATCCAATGCGGTGGCAATATCGTTTCTCATCTGCTGAAGGAACTTGCAGAATGTCCTTTTTCGAATACGGTTTTGCCCCGGGGTAGCTAAAGGCGTCAGCGGCCACTGGATGCCGATTTCCTCCAAGCTAATGTAATAGTCGTCGCCACGCTCACCGACAATACCGGCCGTTTTACCGTAGAGTTTAATTCGCGCCACCAGTGAGCTGTCATCTTCTTGATCGAGGATTTCCGGCAGGCTTTGATCCCATTGTGTTTTCAAACTCTGCCGAAATACATCAGGATCAAACATTGACGATTTGCTGACCGGAATAGCCTGCGTGGAGGCAGTTCGAATCCGGTGAAACTCATTCATCCATAGAGCTGTCAGTTTCTTCGCTTCAATCTTGGCTTTTACAGGGTCATCCGTTTTCAACGATTGAACGATTTCACGCCGCCCGATGGCTGACAGGCAATCCTTCGGAACTCTCATCCGAAAATAGAATATCTTGCCCCTTAAAGTGACGTGGTCTACCGTCATGTTCACAACCATTGCCTTGCTCCGTTTGTGTAGCAATCGTGTGTAACAAAACGTCAAAAACCCTAAATAAATGAAGTTTTTCTAGGAAATAAGAGAAATCTCGGGGAAACAGGATTTGAACCTGCGACTTCTTGGTCCCAAACCAAGCGCTCTACCAGACTGAGCTACTCCCCGGCGGGTGAAAGCGTGGCACTATCAAGGAATCATCATGAAAAGGCAACCGGAAATAATTTGGCGGATTATAAAAAGGCGGATTGTAAAAGTGAATCACTCCGCGGGCTGAAGCCTGCGGCTTCCGGTCTTCTTATCATTGCTCCGGCATGACAAAGCGGTCCGGAATATGGGTGCCATTCATCACGGTCTTAAAAGACTGAGGTTTTCTAACTGCAAGTGTATTGCCTCATATAAGAAAGACACCGAAGGGGTGCTGATTTTTGATCGTTGACGGGCATGGGGTAGTTCTTTCGTTATGGTTTGTCAAGCGGCGGTTTTCCCGGCCTGTTTTTTCAGTTCTTCAATGCGGCGTAATTGCTTTTCGATCCGCCGGTTGAGATCGAACGGGTCCAGTGTGTTATACTTCTCTTTCAGCGCGTTGGCCTTTTCCGGGGTGAGGATGCCGCTGGCATTCAACCGCTCGTACGGTG